>CALFXO010000152.1 GCA_937958025.1 uncultured Syntrophobacteraceae bacterium | reverse complement strand
CGGGATGTCGAGGATCTGCGCGGTGAGGCCCTTGTTGTAGCCGGTTTTTTCGAGGACCCTCGAGATGTGGCGTTTTTCGACTTCATCGAGGGGGAGGAGCCCTTCGCCCTCCATGGTGTCGAATTCAAGTTGCTGGAGGTCTTGCGGCAGGTCCTGGGGGCGGATTTCGTCGCAGTCGGTGAGGGCGACGGCGCGCTCGACGATGTTTTCAAGCTCCCGGATGTTCCCAGGGAACGTGTAATTCGTGAGTATATGGAGCGCCTGCGGCTGGATGCCCGAAACGTTTTTGCGAAACGCCACGCTGTATTTGTCCGTGAAATGCTTGATGAGGACGGGGATGTCGTCGCGCCGCTCGCTGAGCGTCGGGAGCTGGATGCTCACGACGTTCAGGCGGTAGAAGAGGTCTTCGCGGAAGTTCCCCGCCGCGACTTCGTCTTTCAGGTCCCTGTTGGTCGCCGCGATGATGCGGATATCGAGTTCGATGGGGCGGACGCCCCCGACCCGCAGGATGCGCCGCTCCTGGAGGACGTGCAACAGCTTCACCTGCATGGTGAGCGGCATTTCGCCCACTTCGTCGAGGAACACCGTGCCCCCGGCGGCGGATTCGAGGAGGCCGATCTTGGTTGCCGCGGCCCCCGTGAACGCCCCCTTCTCGTAGCCGAAGAGTTCGCTGCTGATGAGCTCCTCCGTGAACCCGCCGCAGTTGAAGCTCACGAACGGGCGATCCTTCCGCGGGCTCAACTGGTGGATGGCCTTCGCGATGAGCGCCTTGCCCGTTCCGCTCGCCCCCTGGATGAGCACGCCGCAATCGACCGGGGCGACCTTGCGCACTACCGCGAACACCTTCTTTATGGAGGGACTCACGCCGATCACCGCCTTGAGCCCGCTCGTGTTGGTGAGCGCCTCCCGGAGCCGCACGTTTTCGTGCCGCATGTCGATCTTGTCGAGCGCGCTTTTGACGAGCATCCGCACTTCGTTCAGCTTGAGCGGCTTGGTGGCGTAGTGGTGCGCGCCCTTCTGGATCGCCTCGATGGCGGTGTCGATGCTTCCGTGCCCGGTGATGATGATAAACTCGGCGTCGCTCCGCATGGCCTTCCCGAGCACCAGCACCTCCACGCCGCTCATGTCGGGGAGCATCAGGTCCGAGATCACTATGTCGAAATGCTCCTGGGACATGCTGTCGAGGAAGGAGCGTCCCGTCGTGAAAGCCTCGACGTCGTAGCCGTCCTTCGTGAGCGCCTGACTGAGCCGCCTGCACACCATGATTTCGTCATCGACTATCGCTATGCGGACCTTCATATCGATGCGTCTCCGGGCGATCCGCCGGGGAAAAGGGAAAAATCCATGTTCAGCTCTCCATTCGGGATACGGGCAGGTAGACAGAGAAGGTAGTTCCTTCGCCCAGTTTGCTCTTCACCTCGATGCGTCCGCCGTGCCTCTGGACGATCGAGTACGTCACGGCGAGCCCCAGCCCCGTTCCGCGTCCCGCCCCCTTGGTGGTGAAAAACGGCTCGAAGATGTGGGGCAGCGACTCCGGCTTGATCCCCGCGCCGGTGTCCCGCACGTCGAACCGCACGAAATCCGGCGACTCCGCCTCGACGCGGATGGTGATCTCGCCCCCGTCGCTCATCGCCTGTATGGCATTCAGCAGCAGGTTCATGAAAACCTGCTGGAGGTTCCTCAGGTTGCCGCGCACGCGGGGGAGCCCCTCCTTTATTTCCAGGTCGAGGTGGATCGCCGCCAGCATGATCTGGTTCTTCACGAGCGAGACGGTGCTCCGGACGATATCGTGGGCGTCGAGCGCGGTGAGGGTGGGATGCTCCGTCCGCGAAAAATCGAGGAGGTTTTTCACGATGTCCGCCGCCCGCTCCGCCTGCACGATGACGTCGTGCAGGAGTTCCTTCGCGTCCGCGTCCATGCCGTCGGAGTATTCCTCCACGTAGGTTTCGGCGGTCAGGTGGATGTTGTTGATCGGATTGTTGAGCTCGTGGGCGATTCCAGCCGTGAATGTGCCGAGCGCCGCGATTTTGCGCGCCTGGAGGAGGTCCTCCTGGTTCGCTTCCAGCTCGCTCGCCATCCGGTTGAACGCCCCGATGAGGCCGGAGATTTCGTCCGTGTGGATGCCTTCGTAGGCGGTCGGGCTATAGTCGCCCTTCGCCACCCGCTGGATGGTGTTTTGCAGTACGCCGAGGGGGCGCAGCAGCCCCTGCGATATCAGCTTGATGACGAGCAACATGAGCCAGATAAAAATCCCCCAGAAAGCGAAGGGCAGGAGCGACGTCCAGTTGAGCGCTTTCTCGATCCGGCCCTGCTTGACCTCAAGAAGGTGGTCTGCGAAGTCCGTGAGCGTCTTCCCCCGTTGCCGTATTTCCTCCCGGTCGATCGGCGCGCCGCTTTCCGGTGAAAAGCCAGTCATGGCTTTTTCGTAGGCGGTCAGCGCATCTTTGAATGCATCGAGCGTCTTCCGGTCGGTCACCATAACGACGTCCGGGGCAAGCTCCGTGACCATGCGCTCGATGTTCTTGAGATACGACGCGCCTTCCTCCAGGCTGTTGGCGTCGTTATAGAAGAGATAGTTCTTTTCGAACCTCCGCATCTCAAGGATATTGTTGAGAAGGGCGTAATACTGCTCCCCCAGAAGGAGCCGCGCCTTCACCGTGGAGACGCTCCACATGTGGAGCACCGTGAGGGCCAGGACGGACAGAAATGTAACCGTAAATACGATAAATATCTGCCCCTTGATCGAAGTGAAAAGCCTCCTCAGCCTGTGCAGCCTCCGTTCGGACGAATAATGCCGCATGGCGTTTCGTGTATGCATGGTCCTCCCCCGCCGTCGCTGGATAAAGAAAACACCCCAAGATTTTGCTCACGTGTTGCCCGGTGAGGGAGCAAAGATCGTTCCACAGGTTCGATGCGCATGTACATTGGGGGACAAGCGGAATCCCGGCCAGTGTTTGTTCCGCATTGAAACGCAAGAACGCCAGCGGTGCAAGTATTATTTCAATATGGAACACAATGGGCCGAATGACGCCTCGCAGGCATCTTTCCTTTTCCGAAATATTCTTTGATTCCCGCATGTTGTGAATTCTGGCGCAATGTTTGCCTAGTATAGGGACCCGAGAAAGAGGTGAGGCATGGAACGAATACTGGTAAGCATGGACACACGCAACGGAGCATGGGAGGCATGGCGCAGGGCCATAATGCTGGCCAAGAGGATCGATGCGCGGGTTTATGCGCTCCTGGTGCTGCCGCCCGACGGAAACCAGGCGGGACATTCCGGGGAGAAGAACGAGTCGGCCATTAGGACTCGACTGGAGCTGCTGATCGAGCTCGCCCAGACGGAAGGCGTCCGCGTTGACTACTTTATCTCGGAGGGGAGTTATGAGGATGAGTTGATCCGGTTCATCGACAACAACAAAATTACGCTGCTGGTGGTAGAGGTTCCTGACGGTGAGAGTCGCATCAGAAAGATACTGCACCGCATAGCCTGCCGGGTGGAGTTGGTGAGCCCCCGGAAGATCATGCAAACTTCAGAATGAGAGGGTTTTGACAATGGGCTTTCCATTCCATCTGTATTTGCCCATAGCGGGCAATAGCGTCAACATAATCGCAATCATGGGCCTGGGGGGAGTCGTGGGGCTGCTGTCGGGCATATTCGGGGTGGGCGGCGGGTTTCTGATGACGCCTCTTCTCATAATGATGGGCATCCCGCCAACGGTGGCCGCGGCGTCGGATTCCAACCAGATCGTGGGGGCCTCCACTTCCGGGGCGCTGGCGCATTTCCGCCTCGGCAACGTCGACGTCAAGATGGGATTGCTCCTGCTGGTGGGCGGGGTCCTCGGCGGCACGGTGGGGGTCCAGATCATCGCGATCCTGCGGCGACTCGGCAACGCCGACTTTCTCATCAACATCACGTACGTTCTCATGCTGGGAATAATCGGCGGCTACATGTTCGTCGAGAGCCTTCAATCGATGCGGAAGACTTCGGTGGAAGCCCCCGCGGCGGCGGGCAAGGAAAAGGAGAAGGAATCCGTCTACGCCCGCTTCATGAAAAGCCTGCCGTGGCAAATGGAGTTCAAGCGCTCCGGGGTGAACATCTCCATGCTCGTTCCGCTCTTTTTCGGCGTGGTGGTGGGCATCCTCTCCGCCATCATGGGAGTGGGCGGAGGGTTCATCATGGTCCCGATCATGGTGTACATGCTCCGCATGCCGATGCACGTCGTCGTCGGCACCAGTCTTTTCCAGATCCTCTTCACATGCCTCAACGTAACGATCATGCAGGCGTGGCAGAACCACACCGTGGATTTCATACTGGCGCTTCTTCTCCTGATAGGGTCCTCGATAGGCGCCCAGCTGGGGGCCAAGATCGGCAAGAAGCTCAAGGGCGACCAGCTGAAGATCCTTCTCGCCTCGCTGGTGCTCATAGTCATGGTCAAGATGCTCTATCAACTGCTGGCTCGCCCCGATGTTCTTTTGGCCTATGTAGGAGGACACTAAATCATGAAACCGCATCGCCATCTTTGTTATTATCTATTCGGCCTTATAGGATTGCTCCTTTTGCCCTTTTTCTCCGCGCGGGCAATGGCGGCTCCGGACGCGACCCAGTTTTCCGTGGAGCCGGCGACCATCCACATGGACGCTTTCTATGATGGGACGAAGCTCGTCGCGACCGGGACCGTCCCCGAGGGCAGCCAGGCCGTCCTGCGCTTCATAGGGAATGCCTGCGAGCTGCACATGAAGCGGAAAGGAAAAATTTTCGGGCTCCTCTGGATGAACCGCGATTCGCTCACATTCAACGGGCTCCCCAACCTCTGCATCATCAGCTCTGCGGTCAACCTGTCGGAGCTGAAAGGGCAGGAGCCGGGGGCCGGGGGACTCGGCGGCTACAAGCTTTCCGGACTCAAGGAAGGGGCGGACATCGAGCCCAATGACGCCGACAGCGCCGAGGCGTTCGAGGAATTCATCCGGTTGAAGCAGAATGAAGGGCTCTACCGCGAAACCGTGGGCAACGTAGCCTACGAGCCGGGGGACGCCGGTTTCAAGAAGTTCCGCGCGGAAATTCCGGTTCCCTCGAGGATGTCGCCGGGCCAGTACACGGTGGAGCTTGCGGCGATCAAGGACGGGAGCATCATTGCAAAGTCCAGTCGGCCCGTCACGGCGGACCTGGTGGGCTTCCCCGCCCTACTGGCGGGGCTCGCATTCGGAAGGCCCGCGCTTTACGGAATACTCGCCTCGATCATAGCCATTATCTCCGGCCTCCTGATCGGGATGGTGTTCCAGAGCAAGGGCGCGCACTGAACGTTCGCATGTAAGGAACAGGTGGAATAATGGCCGGCATCGATGACCTCAAAAACCTAGTCTGCTTCTGGAATCCGCCGAAGCCTTATATTCCTTTCACAGTGTTGTTCAAGAAGTTCCGGAGCGTCCTCGATCGGAACAACAAGATCCTGGAGCTCATGGCGGATATGGGGGACAAGCTTGGCGGCGAGTACGTGTTCGATCGGCAGTACATCGTGAATGCGTGCGAGCAGATCAGCGACCTCGTCTTCAAGCTGATATCCGACCTTTGCGTCATGACCGGCTGCGACGACGTGGAGCTATTCATCGCGTTCGAGCGCATTCAGCATGAAATAGAGGAAGAGCTTGCCGGAAGGCGCGCTTTCCCTCTGACGAGGGCCGCCATCCTGCTCGAGGAGCTGAACTTCGACTCCAACGAGGAAGTGGGGAACAAGTTCGCGGGCCTCGGAGAAATACGGAACGTCCTCGGTCTGACGACCCCCGACGGGTTCGTTATCACCACCAAGACGTTTTTCGACTTCATGGAATGCAACGGCCTTCTCAAAGAGGTCGATGAAATGCTGAACCGGTGGGACGGGAAGGACGAGAAGTATTTCGAGGAGACGTCGGCGAAAATCCGAAACCGGATTCTCGCCGCTTCGATGCCGCGCCAGCTTTCGTCGCACATCAACGCCATGCTGGACATTCTTGCCACGAGACGGCGGGGAGAGCGGGACGAGCCGCTCAAGTTCGCCGTCCGGAGCAGCGCATGGGGCGAGGACAGCGAATTCAGCTTCGCCGGGCAGTACGAAAGCCTCCTCAATGTCGGAAGAAACGGCATCATGGATGCGTACCGCCGAGTGATAGCGGGCGCCTACTCGTCGGAAGCCTGGCGCTACCGGCTGCACCGGGGCTACAAGGAGCACGAAATGGCGATGGCCGTCGGCTGCCAGCTGATGGTCATGGCCGAGGTGAGCGGGGCGATGTACACCTACGCTCCACTCGCGGAGGACAAAGGGGCCATCGTCGTCAACGCGGCGTGGGGGCTTGGGCCGGCGGTGGTGGAGGGAATCGCGGAATCGGACGCCTACTACCTCGACCGAACGCCTCCGCACGCGGTCATTTCGATGGACGTGAGCCGAAAGGCCACCATGGTGGCCCCCGTCGCGGAGGGCGGGACCCGCAGCGTCGAGGTCGCGGAAGCGCTCCAGAGCGTTCCGTGCCTCACGCCGCAGCAGCTCGAACGCCTCGCCCAGGTCGCCATGATTATCGAAAGGTACTACAAGCGCCCTCAGGACGTGGAATGGGCCTTCGACAGGATGGGCAACCTGCACATCCTGCAATCGCGGCCGCTCAACATGCGGCCCGCCCCGTTCTACGCAACTCCCAGCGTCGCGGACGCCATGCGCTGCGTGCAGGTCGTCTTTTCGGGAAAAGGGACGGTGGTGCAGGGCGGCCTTGGGTCCGGGAAGGTCTATGTGGTCGAGAAGGACGACGACCTGACCGATTTCCCGTTCGGGTCCATACTTGTCGCGCCGTACACGTCGCCCAAGTATTCCAAGGTCATGCGGAAGGCCCACGGGATCATCACGGACGTCGGATCGGCGACCGGACACATGGCGACGCTCGCCAGGGAATACCGGGTCCCGACGGTGGTGGACGCCGGAGTCGCGACGAAACTGCTCAAGACCGGGGATGAAATCACTCTGGACGCGAGCCAGAATGTGGTTTACCGTGGAACGGTGGGGGAGCTTTGCCGCTTCGAGCTAACGGAGCAGGAGGTCTTCGAGGAGTCTTACGAGTACCGCCTGCTGAGACGGCTCATCAAGAAGATCAACCCCCTCAACCTTCTCGATCCGCACAGTGAAGAGTTCAAGCCCAATCTGTGCCGCACCTACCACGATATCACGCGCTACGTTCACGAGAAGGCCGTTGAAAAGCTGATCGACCTGAGCGAAACGTACCAGAAACATCATGACAGGACGCCCAGGCGGCTCGATTTCGAAATCCCCCTCGGCCTCATGGTGATCGACGTCGGGGGCGGAGTGAGCGCCGCGGCGGAAGAAAAATCGGTCACCGTGGAACAGATCGAATCCACCCCCATGCGGGCGCTCCTCGATGGGTTGGTGAGATCCGGCATGTGGGCGACGGAGCCCATCGTGGACATCGGCAGCTTCATGTCGAGCTTCACGCGGACGTTCAGCGCGTCGCTTGCGACCCCCGCCAAGGTGGGGCGCAATCTCGCCGTGGTGTCCAGGGAATACATGAACCTGCACCTGAGGCTCGGATACCACTTCAATATCGTGGACGCCTACGTCGGAGACGTCATCAACGACAACAACATCTACTTCCGCTTCCTCGGAGGCGTAACAGACATAACGCGGAGGTCCCGCCGCGCGAGGCTTATCGCCGAAATACTGGAGCAGCTCGATTTCCGTGTGGAAGTGCACGGAGACCTGGTTGTAGGCAGGTTGAAGAAAATATCCAAGGAGAGGATGATCGAGAAGATGAGAGCCATCGGTGGACTGGTTGGCTACGCCCGCCAGCTCGACGCCAACATGAACAACGACGCCCAGATCCCTCTCTACACCGAAGACTTCATTCATCGCATCCAACCCCTGATGGAGGCGTCAAAATGAGCGATGCAATTGGGTCGGGGAGCAACACCCGAAAGACGCAAATCCTTATCCTGGACGATGAGCCCATTGTCTGCAAGCGGCTGAAGCCCGCTTTCCAGAAGGCGGGCTACGAGGTGGAGACCTTCATCGACAGCGCGACGGCCATGGCCAGAATCGAGGAGAAGCGGTTCGACGTCGTCATAACGGACCTCAAGATGCAGGGCATCGACGGAATGAAGCTTCTCGACCGGGTGAAGGAGATAGCGCCGAGCACGGGGGTCATCGTCATCACCGGCTTCGCCACCCCGGAGACCGCGAAGGAGTCCTTCCACAAGGGAGCTTTCGACTTCGTGGCAAAACCGTTCAAGCTGAGCGACATCCTGGACGTCGTGCGGAAGCTGGAAGCGAGAAACAAGGCGGGGGCCGCATAGCGGCGGACCAAGGAGAGGGTTGAAATACATGCGGCTGCCGTTTTTCAATTTCAAGCCGAAACGCTCCAATTCTCCCCGTGAGCTGGAATCCGTGCGCTCTCTTTTCCTTAAGTTCCAGCGCATCCAGAAGCTCAACACCAAGATGCTCGAGCTCATGGCGGAGATGGAAAGGGCGCTCGGCGGCGAATATATTTTCGACCGGGCCTTTCTGGAGAGTTCCGTGCGCGACCTGAGCGGGCTGACGTATCAGGTGGTGTACAGCCTGAACGCCATGTCCCACAATGCGTACGTCGATCTCTACGACCGTTTCCAGTCCATCAAGGGTACGCTGGAGGATATCCTGCACGGGGGGCTCGGTCCCTTCGCGGCGAGCCTGGCCCTGCCCTTTTCGAGCCTCGGGTGGGAGATGGAGCCCCTCGCGGGGGTCCTCGGCGTGTGCCTTTCCGCCGCGCGGGACCAGCTCGACATATTGGCGCCGGACGGATTCGTCATAACGGTGACGGGCTGCCGGGGGTTCTTCGAGGCGAATGGGCTGGACGAGAAGCTGAAGGCGTGCGGACCATCGGAGGTGGAGAGGCTCTTCCGGGAGGCGGCGATTCCGACGGAACTCTATGAGGCGGTGGACCGCGAACTGAAGGCGCTCCTTTCGCGGCGCGGCGACTCCATCCGGCTCACGGTGCGAGCGTGCGCCGCCGGAGGTTACGGGGCCGCGCAGCCGGAGATTGCCGGTCTGGCCAACGTGGAGCCAAAAGGCGTCCATGCGGCGTGCAAGAGCGCGCTTGCGGAATACGCGGCGAAGGCGGCCGCCGGGGAGATCGTGGAAGGGACCCTCGCGGTCGTTGCGGTGCACGAGACCATTGCCGCTCATGTTGCGGGAGTGGCCGAAGTCCAGGCGCGCCCGGGGTTCCCCATGGGGCTTTTCGATATCGCGGCGGCCCCGGTGGGCGACCCGGAGAAGGCCGAGCATTTCCTGCTGCGGCGCGCCTATCCCTTCGACCTGGTGGAGTCGGAGGTCCTTCCCAAGGCCGTCGACAAGCCGCTCTATCCGGGCGTGAAACCGCTTTCCCGCGGCCCTTCGTGCCTCTACCGGGGATCGGCGCTGCTTGGGCCGCGATTCCTTCACGCCATAGCCCAGTGCTCCGTCGCCTTCGAGCGAGCCCTCGGATACCCGCAGGATTTGTACTGGGTGCGCGGCGACAGCGACAGGCCGGTGATCGTGGATGTACGTCCCGCGAAGCTCCTCGTGGAAGAATCGCCGGAAGAAGCCGGCGCGGACGAAGGGTCCAGCTCCTTTGAAATCCTCGCCTCGGGGGGCGAGACGGTCCAAACGGGGGTGTCCGCCGGCCGGGTGGTCCATGCGACGGATGACAACATCGAGAACTTCCCCTACGGGGCGGTTGCTGTGTCGCATCTCGCGGCGCCCCGGTTCAGCCCCGTCCTGCGGAGGGCATCCGCCCTGGTGACCGAAGTGGGGACCGCTGTCGGCCACTTGGCGACAATCGCGAGGGAGCTTCGCATCCCGGCGATATTCGGAGTCAAGGGCGCGCTGGAGAAACTCCCGGAGGGCGTAGAGGTGACCGTGGACGCCGGGGAGCGAAAGGTCCTCAAGGGGATAGCGGAGCCGCTCCTGGCCTCCCAGCCGCACGATGCGGAACTCCACGTGGGGGACCCCGAGTACATCACGCTCCGCCGCCTGCTGCGCTGGATCATGCCGCTCCAGCTCGTAAACGCCGACGCGAGCGATTTCTCTTTGGAGAACTGCCGCACTTACCACGATATCATCCATTTCGCCCACGAGCGGTCCGTCGAGGAGTTGCTCCACATCCAGGACGCGGGCAGGGGACTCGCCAGCCTGTACGCCCGGAAGCTCGAGCTGGACGCCCCCATCGAGCTCTATGTCCTTGACCTTGGAGGCGGCGCCCGGACGGCGGGCGACGGGGCCATCCCCCTGGAGGACGTGACGTCCGAGCCCTTCCTGCCGTTCGCGAGGGGACTGACCCTCAAGAGCGCCTGGAGCGAGGGCCCGGTCGCCATCAGCATCAAGGACATTTTCTCCAGCATCGACCGGACCTTCGGAACGACGCCGGGGCAAAACGAATTCGCCGGGCGGAGCCACGCCATCATCGCAAAGAACTACATGAACGTGGGGCTGCGCCTCGGCTACCATTTCACCGTCGTGGACAGCTACCTCGGGAGCAACCTCAACCAGAATTACATCTATTTCCGGTTTGTGGGAGGGTTCGCGGACGAGAGGCGCCGACGCCGACGGGTGGAGTTCATCCGGAGCATCCTCGAGGAGATGCACTTCAAGGTGACGCTCACCGGGGACCTGGCCGTGGCCAAGCTCAAGATAGTAGAAAAAGAGGAAATGGTCGAAATGCTGACCCGCCTTGGAGAACTGACGGGATTCACCCGTCAGCTGGATGTTTCCATGACCTCGGAGGAGGCTATCGAGCGGTTTACGAAGCTCTTCCGGGAAAGAAGCGCCTCGAGGGGCGCTCACTCCGATGGAAAGGAGCGGAGCCGTGGGCTTTAACCCCTTCGCCCCAATTGTCGAGAAATGGCGCAAGCGGCGGGCCGAGGACGCCGCGAAGGTGCTGGACGTGCTCAAGATCCGGCACCACACGTTTCGCATACTGCTCGCCAACAACGAGCTTGCGCTGAACATCCTGGGCTCCGTGTCGCAGGCGCTCACATCGCCCGGGGCCGCGCGGGAGGACTGGGCCGACGAGATCGACGAGCTTTTGGACGTCTCCTACGAACTCGTGGACGGCCTAAACCGCCTCACGAACGACCGGCACTCGGGGCTTTACGAGAGGCGCCAGCAACTCGAGGACGCCATACGGCAGGCCATCGAGGCCGTGCGGGAAAACCCGCGCCGGATGCTGAAATGCATCCCCTTCGATGAGCTGAGCCCCGACTACAGGGCGCTTGTCGGGGGCAAGGCGTCGGCCATCGCGTCCCTGAAGCAGGCGGGAATTCCCGTCCCGGACGGTTTTGCGATCACGGCGGAGGCGGGCGGCGAGATTTTGTCCGCCAACGGCCTCGACGCCGTCATCGACCGCTGCGTCCAGAGGATGCAAGCGGAGCGCTCCCGCCACGAGGAGATAGAAACCGAAGCCGCCGAGATCCGTGAAGGGGTGCTGGCGGCGTCGATCCCGGAGGATCTCGAGAAAGAGCTCCGGCAGGCGTACGACCGCCTCACGGAGAACGGCGCCGTCGCGGTCTCCGTCCGAAGCAGCGCCATGGTGGAGGACAAGGTCGAGCACACGTTCGCCGGGCAGTTCGAGAGCGTATTGAACGTGACCTCGTTCGACGCCCTGACGAAGGCGCTCCGCGAAGTGGTCGCCAGCAACTACAGCGCCCGCTCCTCGCTCTACCGGATGCATGCCGGGCTCCCGCTCGGGCGACACGACATGGCGGTCATCTGCCAGCGCATGGCGCAGGCGCGGACCGCGGGAGTCCTCTTCACCGTCGACCCGTCCGAGTCTGAAAACGGGCGAATGCTCATCAGCGCGGTCCCCGGACTGGGCATCCTCGCGGTGGGCGGGGCCGCTCCCGCCGACATCTACCGTCCCCTGCGGGAAGGGGCCGAAAGCGAGCCCATGGACGACTGGTCGCAGATCGTGGAGAAAACGCACCGGGCGGTGAGCCTGCCGGAAGGGGGCGTCCGCGAGGAGGCTTTGTCCGGCGCGGAGCGGGAGCGTGGGCTCCTCTCCATGGAGGAAGCCTGCTCCCTGGTCCGCCTCGGACGGATGATCGAGAACCTTACCGGCAAGCCGCAGGACGTCGAATGGGCCATATCGCAGAGCGGGAAAATCTTTATCCTGCAATCGCGGGACGTCCGGCTTCCCGGCAAGGTCCGCCACGCGCCGGACGTGGTCGCGGGGGAGGCGCTCCTTCGCGGAGGGGTCTGCGCCTCGCCCGGCAGGCGCGTCGGGCGGGTGAAGGTCGTCAACTCCGTGCAGGATTTCGAAAAATGGAGCCGGGACGGCGAACAGGGGCCGGGCGTCCTGGTGCTCCACCAGAGCATGGTGGACGCCGCCGGGTGGATCGAGAAATTCGAGGGCGTCGTGGTGGACCTCGGGAACCCCGTAGACCATCTTTCGTGCATAGCGCGAGAATACGCGATCCCGATGCTGACCCGCACGGGCAAGGCGACCAAGACGCTCCGGGACGGCGATTGGGTCGTGGTGGACGCCGACAGGGGAATGGTCCTCCCCGCCCCCGAGGAGCTCTGGAAAGAAGCGCTGGAGGCGCGGCAGCTAAGGACCGCGACAAAGAAGCGTCGCGCGCCGCAGGGCGACTCCATGACGCCCGAAGTCACCCGTCTCTGGAAGCTCGTCGAGCCGCTCAACCTCACGGACGCCTACGGGCCGACCTTCTCCATCCGGGAATGCCGATCGCTCCACGACCTCATCCGTTACGTGCACGAGATGGCCGTGCTCGCGATGTTCGACACCGGCGACGCCGTGCTCGAGGAAGCGGAGATGCTCGTCCATCGCCTCGACGGCGACGTGCCGCTCCATTTCATGATTATAGATTTGGGAGGGGGCGTCTCCCCAGGCAGCAGGGGCTTCCGGGTGCGGATCGACAACATTCTCTCGACGCCGCTCCTCGCCTTGTGGGAGGGCATCACCTTCCCCGGCCTGCGGTGGGGGAAGGCCCCGCCCGTCCCCGGCTTCTCCGGGCTCGTTTCGCGCTCGATGCTCGACCAGCGCGGCGCACGCCCCGTCGGGACGCAGAATTACGCCATGATCTCCAGGGATTACCTCAATCTGAACGCCCGCGTCGATTACCATTTCAGCATGGTGGACGCGGTCTGCGGAAACAACCCGAGGGAGAACTATATCCGGTTCCGGTTCAAGGGGGGAGGGACGACGGCGATCCAGCGCGAGCGGCGGGCGAGGTTCGTCGCGGAGGTGCTGGATTCCTACGGGTTTTTCACGGACCAGCGGGGAGACCTCGTGACGGCGTCGCTCCTCGAGGGGGAGCAGGAGGAAATCGCCGGGAAGCTGACTATGATCGGGCGGCTCCTCGGGTTCAGCCGCCTCCTCGACGCGACCATGACCGACGACGACACCCCCGGCAAGGTGGCGCGGGCGTTCATTGCGGGGGACTACGACCTGGACGCCCTGGAGGAAAGCCCGGCGCAGGCGTCGTAGAAACCGCCTACGCGTGGTAGAATCGCATGCGGGGAAGCTCGACGGCGGTCAGCGCGTTGCCGTAGACGGCCCCCGTGTCGATCCCTATACGATCGACCGCAAGGAATGGCGTCTCGAAGGGAGTGTGCCCGAAGACGACCGTGAAACCGAGGGGCTCCGGGTGCTCGAGGAAAACGTCCCGCACGTTGAGGAGCCTGTCGAGCGCGCAGCTCTCGGGCGCCTCGCCGGGAACGACCCCGGCGTGGGTGAAAAGGTAGCTTCCCCACCGGAAGCACGGCTGGAGCCCTTCGAGGAAGGCCCGGTGTTCTCGGGGCATGAAAGAGAGACTCCGCAGGGCGCGAACGGAGTTTTCGTCGTAGCTCGCGAGCGTCGCTTCCACGCCCATCCGCCGGAGGGACCGCAGTCCTTCCGGGTCGCCCGTCCGGACGTACGAGAGCAGCTCGTGCTCGTGGTTGCCGATGAGAAAAACCGTGTTCCGGACGGTCGCGCGAAGCTCCAGGAGGCGCTCTATCACCTCCCGCGTCCGCGGCCCCCTGTTGATGTAATCGCCGAGAAAAACGAGCGCGTCCCCCTCCGGGTCGAAGGGGAGCCGTTTCAATAACGCCGTAAGCTTGCCATGGCAACCGTGGACGTCGCCGACGGCGAAAACCCTCCGCCCCTCGAAATCACTGTCCCGCATACCCGCCTCGCATGAAGCTTTCTCACCGCCGCACCCATCAAAATACACATCACGGATGCACGAAAGATACACTTTTTTTCGGGACAGGTGAATAGCTTCCCTTCGTATGAAGCGCCAGAAAAAGGTATGCCATTCCCACGACTACGCCCAAAATGAGAATTGCTGATCGGAGTGGTCTGTCGCCGGCATATCGGGATGCATGGCATAGGTTGTGCAGCTTTACCGAAGCAATTTTTCCAATCACCTAGCGGAAATTTTTTTGAGACCCCAATGGCTGTTTGCCGCAGGTGAAGAGGATTGACGCGGAGCATCCTAGCAGGGCGCCGCCTATATAGAGAAAAACCGTCGCATGTTCACGTGGATGCCTGTTGGGGAGAGAGAATAGATGACGATGTTGTGGGGACGGGAAAACGGCGCACGATCCGCGAAGGACGGTCAGGGAGTCGAAGACGGCGAGGGTCAAATATCTGACCGCCCCGCCCCGCCCGTAAATCAGTCGGAGGGGGGCTGGATTTCTCAACTCATTGCACCATGCAGGAGCCTGTTAGCAGGAATCCATGCGCCGCGTCAAAATTCGGAGCCAGCAGCAGAAGCGAGGTGGGAGGCGCATTTTCGAGCCTTTATTGATGCGCTGAACGGCCTGATGGCAGACATGGAGAAGGATTTCCTCGCCATGGGCGGGCGGCTTCAGGAACTTCACCGGGACGTTCGAGAGATTTCCAAGTTATCTTCATCGGTTACAGATCTTATAGCAGGGGACGAAATAACGGCGTCCGTGGAAGGGCTGCATGGGATGCTGAGCCGGTTCAAGGAACTCGACAGCGGGTCCATGCATCGGTCGCAAGCTCTGCGACGCGTCATGGAAGCGCTCGCCGCCATTGACCATCTGGTGGCGGGCTTCAATAACATTATGCGGGCCTTGAACGTCCTTTGCGTGACCGTCAAAATCGAAAACGCCCGTTTCGGCGAGAGCGATACGGGGTTCGGAACCCTCGCGGAAGACATAAAGAAGCTCTCCATCGATATCGAATCCAAATTCAACAGTATTCTGGTCGAGGTGAAAGGACTTCAGGCCGCAATCCGGCGGACTCTGTCCCTGACCGTCAGCGCGGAAAAGAAACACCGAGGACAGGGGCGCGCCATCCTTGACCACATGATGCAGAATCTGGAATCTCTCGATGAAAAACATAGACGTTCGTCGATCTCCGCAAATCACCTGGCGTCTTCCTACGAGGACGTTTCCCGAAAAATAGGCGCGATTGTAACCTCCATACAGTTCCATGACATTGCCCGTCAGCGATTTGAGCACGTGCGCGAGGCGATCGAGGGATTATTCCCTCTGCTTGCAAGGTTTGACGGGCAAGAGGCGGCCTCCCCCGCACTGCGTGACGAGCCCTCTCTTGCCTCCTCCGGAGGGGACGACCCCTGTGGCGGGAAGGATGATTCGTTCGGCGCCGTCATTGAAGTCGCCAACGTATGCCAGGTGCAAACGCGGCAGTTGCAGGGGGCCGAAACGCAGATCGTTCGGGCGACCCGCACGATACTTGACAGCCTCCGGGAGACGTCCGAGGCCGTGTTGGCCATATCGAGGGATACGCGAGGCTTGGCGGGATCAGCGGATGATGATGGACAGTCCTTCCTGTCCGAGGTTGAAGAAGGGCTTTCTGCAATTGCGGACATATTGTCCGAATACACGGATATAAACCGCAGCCTGTCGGAATCCATGCGCTCGGTTGCGGGAACGGTCCTTCAGCTGTCGGCGCATGTGAAGGAGATAGAGCGGATCGGAACGCAGATACGGCTGATTGCGCTGAACGCAATAGTCAAGGCGGCCCACATCGGGGAAGAAGGCGCCGCGCTCGAGGTGCTCGCCGAAGCGGTCCATCGGCTGTCGATCGACACGTGTGAGAACACCAGTTCCATCATCGAATCGTTCAATACGATGGCGTCCGTTGCCGAGGAACTGGCCACAGAGAGCGAACGGTGCAGCGAAGAAGGCGATGAGGCCAACGACAGGACGGCGGAGGAGTTGAGCGGACTGATCTCCAGCCTTCGAGGCGTTGACGAATCGATCGTGGACACCCTTCGGAGGATTGACGCCGCGGGGAAGGACGCGTCCGAGGCTATCGGGAAGACGATAGACGGCGTCAGCATCCATGAAACGGTGACGAAGGTGGTGGATGCCGTAGTTTCGGAACTCAATTCCATCATCGAGGAGTGCAAGGCCATCGTCCCGCAGGAATCGTGGGAGACAGGCAGAATGGCCGCGCTGGAGACTCTCGAAGCGTCCTATACGATGGAATACGAAAGGCTAGCGCACCAGTCGGCCCTCGAGTCGGAGGAAGGATCTTCCGAGGACGATGTGGCGCTCTTTGCGGAAGACGAGGGGGGAGGCGCGCCCGGAAGCGATGGGAAAAGCGATCCCGAGGACCTGGGAGAAGACCTGGGAGACAATGTCGAGCTCTTTTGAGATGGGATGGTGGAACACCGATGCAACAGAAAACAGAGCGACAAAGCGGCGCGAAGGTCGTGACGCTGGAAGGCGATCTGACCATTCAACGCGCCAATGAGTTGAAGGAATGTTTGCTGGAAGCATTGCATTCCAGCAAACAGGTGCTCGTGGACCTCGCCAAAGCGACGAGCGTGGACCTCTCCTGCCTTCAGATTCTTTGTTCGGCGCACAGGACGGCGTTGAAGCTGGGTAAGAGCCTGGCTCTCGACGAAGGCTTTTCGGAAGGATTCAAACAAGCGGTGAGAGACCTGGGCTACAAGCGGAACCGCAGTTGTCTAAAGGACGGCGAGGCCTGTTGCCTGTGGGTGGGAGGTTGGAGATGAGCGGCAAGGTTATCATGACGGTGGACGATTCGGCCAGCATCCGCCAGATGGTCAGCTTTACGCTGAGGGATGCCGGATACGAAGTGATCGAGGCGGTAGATGGAAAAGATGCGCTTTCCAAGTTGAGCGAGACCACCGCAAACATGGTGATTACGGACCTGAATATGCCCAATATGGACGGGATAGAGCTTATCCGCAATCTGAGGGCTTCCTCAACGTATAAGTTCATACCCATTGTCATGCTCACGACGGAATCTCAAGCCGAGAAGAAGCAGGAAGGCAAATCGGCGGGAGCCACCGGCTGGATCGTCAAGCCTTTCAGGCCGGAGCAACTCCTGGCGGTTGTTAAGAAGGTGCTCGGATGATGGATGCTCATAAGGAAGCCTTCAAGGAAGAAGCCTATGAACTGCTTTCCGACCTGGAGACCTCGTTGCTGGATCTGGAGCAGTCGCCCGACGATATGGATATCGTGGGACGCGTTTTCCGGACAATGCATACGGTGAAGGGCTCGGGGGCCATGTTCGGATTCGACGACATAGCCGCGTTCACGCACGAGGTCGAGACAATCTATGATCTGGTGCGCAATGGAAAGCTGACCGTAACCAAGAACCTCATCGACCTGACGCTCGCCTCCGGCGACGTCATCCGCAGGATGCTGGACGCGTCGGACGGTGGAGAGCCCCTGGACCAGGAGCAGGTGGAGAATCTCAAGGATCTCCTGCGCGCCATCTCCGGCGCGGAAGCTTCCGCTTCCGGTCAGGAGACGGAGCGCGCGCTTCCCTCGGTCGCATATCTTCCCGTTGCAAAGAAAGAAGACATAACCTACCGCATCCGATTCCGTCCACATCCCAGTCTCTTCGCCACGGGAACGAATCCCGTCCTGCTCCTGAACGAACTTCGAGAGCTTGGCGTCTGCGCGGTGGTGGCGCACACGGGCGCGATACCGGAGCTGGAGGAACTCAACCCCGAAGAATGCCTCACCTACTGGACGGTGATCCTCACGACGGATCGTGGAGAAAACGCCATCCGGGATGTATTCATATTCGTGGAAGATCAGTGCGAACTCAGCATCGAAGCCATCCACCAGGTGGACGATCTGGAAATGCTCGGCCGGGAGGACGACCCGGACGCTCCCATTCCCCATAAGAAGATTGGCGAGATCCTCATCGAACGGGGCGAGGTGGCGAAAGAGGACCTCGAACGCGTGCTGGAGGGCCAGAAGCGCGTCGGGGAAATCCTGGTGGAGAAGGGCCTCGTCGACGCCTCGAACGTCGAGATTGCACTGATCGAGCAGCAGCAGGTGAGGGACGCTGAGACAAAGCACCGGCGCGAGGCGCTCACGTCGAGCATCAGAGTGCCCGCGGACAAGCTCGACAAGCTCGTGGACCTCGTCGGAGAACTCGTTACGGTGCAGGCGCGTCTGAGCCAGACCGCGGCCTCGTTCAATGGCCATCCGGAGCTTCTCTCCGTTGCCGAAGAAGTGGAGCGGCTCACGGCGGAGCTTCGCGACAACACGATGAACATCCGGATGCTGCCGATAGGCGTGACTTTCAACCGTTTCAAGCGCCTGGTGCGGGACCTTTCCTCCGAGCTAGGAAAGGACGTGGCGCTCTCAACGGATGGAGCAGAAACGGAGCTCGACAAGACAGTTATCGAGCGCCTGAACGACCCTCTCGTGCACCTTATCCGAAACAGCATCGACCATGGCGTAGAATCGCCGGAGGTCCGGGAATCCGCCGGAAAACCCAGGCAGGGAACCGTAGGGCTTCTCGCCGCGCACTCGGGCGCCAACGTGCTCATTCAAATATCCGATGACGGCGCCGGACTCGACCGCGACGCCATCCGGGCGAAAGGCATCGAAAGGGGGCTCATCGCTTCCGACGCGGAGCTTACGGAAAAAGAAATATTCTCTCTCATTTTCGCTCCCGGTTTTTCGACCGCCGAGAAGGTTTCGAATATCTCCGGGCGCGGCGTCGGCATGGACGTTGTGAAGCGGAGCATAGAAGCGCTTCGCGGCTCCATCGACATCGATAGCCAGAAGGGCGTCGGGACCACCATCACCCTCAGACTGCCGCTGACTCTCGCCATAATAGACGGCCTCCTCGTGAAAATCGGAGAGGCGTTTTTCGTCCTGCCCCTCTCCAACATAGAGGAGTGCGTGGAACTTACCCGCGAGGACGTCCGGAAAGGCCACGGCCGGCAGATGATTTACCTCCGGGGGGAAATCGTGCCCTATGTAAGCCTGCGGGAGCATTTCGGAGTCGATGGAGAGCCGCCCGCCATCGAACAGGTCGTGGTCGTCATGGCCGAGAACAACAAGATCGGCTTCGTGGTGGACAAAGTGATAGGGGAGCATCAGACAGTCATCAAGACGCTGGGGAAAGTATATCGGGATGCGGAGGGCGTTTCGGGGGCCACGATTCTGGGAGATGGCTCAGTGGCCCTGATCCTCGACATCCACAGCATCCTGCGCGGCGCGGAGGTGGCGGAGCAACCGGTCTGAGACCTGTTGTCCGGCGGACTTTCCACAAAGCTTTCGCAAGAAAAAGGATAGATATGAAAAATCTGAAAATCGGGATGAAAATGGCCCTGGGTTTCGGAATTCTGATCGCCATCACTCTGACCCTCGGCGGGATGGCGGTCTGGAACATGAGGAGCGTGGGCGAAGACTCCACCATGCTCGCCAAAGAGCTGGCGCCGGAAGTGGACGTCACGTCCGGAATCGAGAGAACCATCCTGGAAGCCGGCTTTGAGCTGCGGGGCTACCAGTACACTTACTCCGCAAAGAACCTGGACGCGGCGAGACAGCAGTTCGAGGCCGTCAAGAAGCATATCAAGGAGGCGGAGGATCTTTCGGCCAAGGCCCCCGATCTCGTGAAGCTCCGGGAAAATATCGGCAGGATCAAGTCGCAGGTGGACGAGTACGAGAAGCTGGTGGCCGCATCCGTCGAGAAGGTGGAAGCTCTGCTCGGCAACCGCAGGGACCTCCTCACCGCAGCACAGGCGTTCAACGGAAACGCCGCCAGCTTCCTTTCCGATCAGGTGAAAATGATGGAGGAGGAAATCTCAGCCGGGAAAGAGTCGGCGAGACTCCTGGAGCGAGTGAAGAAGATTACGACGATGAACGAAGTCTCGGATACGGGAGCGGAGATTCGCATCGCGGGTCTCAAGGCGTTGAGCGAGAGGGATGTTAAATACTACCAGGACGCCTACAAGAGCTTCGATGTTATCGATAAAAATCTTGACAGCATTAGATCCATCACCCATCAGGAATCCAACGTCAAGCAAATTGAGGCCGTCCGGGCCGCGGCCAACAGCTATAGATCCCTTCTGACCGAAATGGAAAAGAACACCTCCGCCCTCGATGGCATAAACGATAAGCGCAGAATCCTCAGAGACTCTCTCAAGCAGCTTGTCCTCGAGGTGAGCGGCGCAAGCTTGGAGAAGACGAAGATCATTTCGGACGAGGCGTTCGCCAAGCTCTCCTTCGCGTCCACGGTGATGCTCATTGGCCTCTTCATCGCTCTCCTGCTGGGGTCGGTCACGGCCATTTATATTTCGCGCGGCATAACGCGCCCCCTGATCCGCGCTGTCGAAGTTTCCAACCAGATGAGCAACGGCGATCTCACGCTGAATATCGAGGTGGACAGCAAGGACGAGGTGGGCGACCTGTTGGCCGCGATGAGGAACATGCTGGAGCGGCTGCGGGACACCCTGTCGGATGTGAAGGCTTCGGCGGACAACGTGGCCTCGGGCAGCCAGGAGCTTAGCGCCACATCGGAGCAGCTCTCCCAGGGGGCCACGGAACAGGCGGCTTCGGCCGAGGAAGTCTCCTCTTCGATGGAGGAAATGGGCTCCAACATCCGGCAAAACGCCGACAACGCCCTCCAGACCGAGAAAATCGCGATCAAGTCCGCCCAGGATGCCAGGGATGGAGGCAAGGCGGTGGAGCAAACCGTCGCCGCCATGAAGGAGATCGCGGGCAAGATTTCCATTATCGAAGAAATCGCCAGACAGACGAACCTGCTGGCGCTCAACGCGGCGATTGAAGCCGCCCGGGCGGGCGAGCACGGCAAGGGTTTCGCCGTCGTCGCATCCGAGGTGCGCAAGCTGGCGGAGCGGAGCCAGACGGCGGCCGCGGAAATCAGCACTCTCTCGACGTCGAGCGTCGACGTCGCGGAACGGGCGGGGGCCATGCTGCTCCAACTCGTTCCCGACATTCAGAAGACGGCGGAGCTGGTCCAGGAGATAAGCGCCGCCTGCAACGAGCAAAGCTCCGGCGCCGACCAGGTCAACAAGGCCATTCAGCAACTGGAGCAGGTGATCCAGCAAAACGCTTCGGCGTCCGAGGAAATGGCCTCCACGTCCGAGGAACTGTCGAGCCAGGCGGAGCGGCTCCAGGACGCCATAGCGTTTTTCAAAGTGGAAAACGCCTGCGGGCGCAGCAGCAAAGGACCGAAGGCTGCTCCGGTTAGAACGAGCGCCGCAGGGCGGTCCCGTTTGACGCAATCCAAGTTCGACGGCAACGGAAACGGGCATAAGGACGGATCGAGGCAACGAGGCGGCAAGAACTTCCAATCGGCCGCCGAAGCCGACGACCCGGCAAGCTCCAGGGGGATTTTCCTCGAATTGGGACGCGATGCCAACGGAAGCGCGGAGGATGAGGAATTCGAGAGATACTGAGCCGGATTCTATTGACGCGCCAGAGAGCTTTTGCCATCCCGTGAAAAGCTGATGAAGAATCGCACCAGTTGTTCCCCATGGAGGAGAAGATGAAAAGCTTGAAGATAGGCGTGAAAATGGCGTTGGGGTTTGGCGTCCTGATAGCGATCGTCATCGCCCTTGGCGGAGTCGCTATCTGGAACATGGAGAGCGTAAAGAGCGACTCGAACAAACTCGCCGAGCAATACGTCCCTGAAGTGGTGACCGCAGGCGGCCTGCAATATGCGCTCAATAACCTTTTCATAGACATGAGGGGTTACCAGTACACTCATGAAAAGAGGTTCGTGGATGCGGTAAAGAACCATCTGACGGCGTCTAATGAGAAGCTCAAAGAGATGACCGCCGTCGCGGGAAAGTCAGCCGACCGCGTCAAACTTCGGGAAACCATCGGCAACCTCTCGGAAAAGCTTGCCGCATACGAGCGCCTTGTTGATGAATCGACTGCAAAAATAGAAGAAACAACAAGAAACCAGGCCCGAGTCGCAGAGGCGGGAAATGCCGTCGCATCCGGGGCCGAGGCGTATCTTGCGAACCAGGCCATGAGCTTGGACGAAGAGCTAAAAAGCGGTCACGATTCGGGCAAGGCGTCGGATCGATTCAAGAAGATCCAGACCATGCAGGAAATCGCGAGCATAGCTGAAAAAATGGGCTCGGTGACATGGAGAGCCCAGACCGAGCGCAACCTGAAGCCCCTCGATGACATCCAGAAGAATTTCACTCTGATCGACAAACGACTTGAAAATCTGAAGGCCGTTTCGGCGCAAGGCGCCAATATTCAGGGCCTGGACGGCATACAAGCCGCCCTTGCCGCTTATTCCGGGGCTATGAACGACCTGAAAGGCAACCTTGTGGCTTTGGTCGAACTGGACGGCAAAAGAGGCGTTGTGGGGAAGGCCATCCAGGAGATCAACGGCGAGCTGCACGACATGGGGATGTCCGACACCAAGACTATCGCCGACAGCGCAAAATCCAAGCTTTCCTTTTCCGCCATGGTGATGATGGCGGGCCTTGCCGCGGCCATTATCATCAGCATCATCACGGCTGTCTATATGACTCGGGAGATCACCCGCCCGCTTGCCAGGGCCGTTGAGGCATCCAACCAGATGAGCTCCGGAGATCTTTCGATCGAGATAGAGGTGGACCGGAGGGACGAGGTCGGCGAGCTTCTGTCGGCCATGAAAAAGATGATTTCCAATCTCAGGGACACAGTGCATGTTGCAGAGCGGATTTCCAACGGAGATCTCACCGCCAAGGTGCAATTGCTTTCGGATAGGGACACGCTCGGACAGGCGCTCCTTTCGATGCTGGAGAAGCTCCGGGAAATCGTGCTCGACGTAAAGGCGGCGGCGGACAGCGTGGCGACGGGCAGCCAGGAGCTTAGCGCCACCTCGGAGCAGCTCTCCCAGGGGTCCACCGAGCAGGCGGCCTCGGCGGAGGAGGTTTCCTCCTCCATGGAGGAAATGGGCTCCAACATCCGGCAAAACGCCGACAACGCCCTCCAGACCGAGAAAATCGCGATCAAGTCCGCCCAGGATGCCAGGGATGGAGGCAAGGCGGTGGAGCAAACCGTCGCCGCCATGAAGGAGATCGCGGGCAAGATTTCCATTATCGAAGAAATCGCCAGACAGACGAACCTGCTGGCGCTCAACGCGGCGATTGAAGCCGCCCGGGCGGGCGAGCACGGCAAGGGTTTCGCCGTCGTCGCATCCGAGGTGCGCAAGCTGGCGGAGCGGAGCCAGACGGCGGCCGCGGAAATCAGCACTCTCTCGACGTCGAGCGTCGACGTCGCGGAACGGGCGGGGGCCATGCTGCTCCAACTCGTTCCCGACATTCAGAAGACGGCGGAGCTGGTCCAGGAGATAAGCGCCGCCTGCAACGAGCAAAGCTCCGGCGCCGAGCAGGTCAACAAAGCGCTCCAGCAATTGGAGCAGGTGATCCATCAAAACGCATCCGCTTCGGAAGAAATGGCATCCACGTCGGAGGAGCTTTCCGGGCAGGCGGAGAGGCTTCAGGATACGATCGCGTTCTTTAAGGTGGAGGGCGGAAACGACGGTCACGGCGCCAAGCCGTCCCACACGAGAAAGCGGCCGGCGGCGCCGCAGAGGACGCTTGCCGCGCATTCGGCTTCCGACGGGCAGGGCGTCGAATCGAAGGGTGCGAAGCTCGGGTCCTCCATGACGTCCTCCGCCGGGGAAAGCGACGATGGCGGAAGGGGAAGAGGGATAACCCTCGATCTTCGGCGGGACGTCAACGGTGGCGTGGACGATGACGAATTTGAGCGATACTGAGAGGTGACGACATGGATAGAATGGATTCAACGGCGGCGGTCGTGGCCGATGCGGGACAATACCTCACCTTTAAACTGGGAGAGGAGGTGTTCGCCCTCGACATAGCGAAGGTGCGTGAAGTGCTGGATTTCACCACCGTGACCAAGGTGCCTCAAACGCCGGACTTCATGCTGGGGGTTATCAATCTCCGGGGCAGCGTCGTGCCGGTGGTGGACATGCGCCTTAAGTTCGGGCTCAGCGGAATGGAAAAGACCGTCAACACCTGCATTATCATCGTGGAGGTGGAGATGGACGGCGAGGTTGTGGTGCTGGGGGCTCTCGTGGATTCCGTGCAGGAGGTGATAGAGCTGGAAACCACGCAGATAGAGCCTCCGCCCCGGATCGGAGCCCGGCTCAAGACCAAATTCATCAAGGGCATGGGGAAGCGGGACGGCTATTTCATCATCATTCTCGACATCGACAGGGTGTTCACCACCGATGAACTGGCAATCGTTCAGGAAGCCATGTAAATGTGGATTATGAAGCGTACGGAGTCGCTGTCATGACCGAACCGAAATCCGGGAAAGCGGCCCGCCGGGAGCCGCCGGGCCGCAGCGCGCTTCCGTGGAAGGGCGCAACGCAGGACGCCTATGCGGTGGTGATGTCCGATAAGGAGTTCAACCTGCTTAGCAGCTTCATTTACTCGACGGTGGGGATCAAAATGCCGCCCGTGAAAAAGCCCATGCTGGAGGGGCGGTTGAGGAAGAGACTGCGCCATCTCGGCATCCCCACGTTCAGGGAGTATTGCGACTACCTCTTCTCGCAGAAGGGGACGGGGGATGAAGTCATCCGGATGCTGGACGCCGTCACCACCAACAAGACGGATTTCTTTCGGGAAGCGTCGCACTTCGATTTTCTGACCGAGAGGGTTGTTCCTGAGATGGTGAACCGGCGCGGCCTAGGAATCGGGTCGAAGTTGCGGGTCTGGAGCGCCGGATGCTCCACGGGGGAGGAGCCTTACACTCTCGCCATGGTCCTGAGCGATGCGGCGGAAAGGATCAAGCGATTCCGCTTTTCCATTCTTGCAACCGACATCTCGACGCAGGTGCTGGAGAAGGCGCATCAAGGCATTTACGACCACGAGCGGGTGGAGCCCATTCCTGAGGCTTTGCGCAAGAAGTATCTCCTTAGGAGCAAGGACAGGAGCCGGGACCTCGTCCGGATGGCCCCGGAGCTGAGGTCTCTCATCACTTTCAGAAGACTCAATTTCATGGACGACGCTTTCGACGTCAACGACCAGATGGCGATCGTGTTCTGCCGCAACGTCATCATCTACTTCGACAAGAATACGCAGGAAAAGGTGTTGCGGCGCATCTGCGACCATATGATAAACGGGGGGTATCTTTTCATGGGCCACTCGGAAACGCTTCAAGGCATCGACGCTCCCCTCGTCCATGCGGCGGCCACCATTTACAGGAAAAAAGGATGACCATGCGAGGCAACGTCCTTGTTGGATTACAGGAAAGGGCCAGTATGCCTCCATACGCCTCGGAGAAGGCCGCCAAGCCCCAGTTGCGCTGTATAGGGCAGCGAGCCGCGGAAGGGGTCCCCAGGAAAAGGGAGATCTGCATTTACATCGGAGGCTATCACGCCGGGAAGGAGCCTACCGTGATTCACACGGTGCTTGGCTCCTGCGTGGCGGTTTGCCTCCTAGATCCCGCATCGCGCATCGGCGGAATGAACCACATCCTCCTGCCGGGAAGAGCGGACATGAAGCACTTCGACTGCTCGGCCCGCTACGGGATCAACGCCATGGAGCTTCTCATCAACCGAATTATGCGCTTGGGCGGGCGGCGAGAGAACCTTGTCGCCAAGATCTTCGGAGGCGCTCATCTGCTGCCGTCCATTTCTCTGGAAAACGGGACCGGACGGAAGAACGTCGAATTCGTGCAGGAGTTCCTGCGGCTGGAATCGATAGAAACCGTCAGCATGGACGTGGGGGGGACGCAGTACAGGAAAATACTTCTCCACACGGACACAGGGGAAGTCCTTCTCAAGCGGGGCAAGTCCTCCCAAGCCTTCAACCTTGCCGCCATCGAGAACAATTCGCTCGAGTCCGTGCGGAAGACGTCGAAATATCCGGGGAAGATCACATTGTTCTGATTGCTGCCGGCGGCAGCGAAGCGGTTGACAATCCGGCGGCGAGCGATTCAGGGTGCTAAATGGACAGGAAAATCAGAGTTCTTATAATTGATGATTCGGCGGTGGTTCGGCAGACTCTCAGGGACATTCTCAATGCGGACCCGCAGATCGAAGTCATGGGGGCCGCTTCGGACCCGTTCCTCGCGGCGGAGGCAATGCGCAAGGAAGCGCCAGACGTCATCACTTTGGACGTCGAGATGCCCCGTATGGACGGAGTCACGTTCCTGAAGCGCCTGATGGCCCAGCATCCGATTCCGGTGGTGATGTGCTCCAGCCTGACGGAGCAGGGCTCTGAAACGACCTTCAAGGCTCTTGAGTACGGCGCGGTGGAAATCATCCAGAAACCAAGGCTGGGGACGAAGCAATTCCTGGAAGAATCCGCCATCCGGATCTGCGACGCGGTCAAAGCCGCGGCGATGGTCCGGGTCAAGAGGCTGGCGGCGACGCACAAGATCGAACCGAAGCTTACCGCGGACGCCATTCTTCAGAAGCCAGATTCCAAGGCCATGGTGCAGACGACTGAAAAGGTGGTCGTGGTGGGGGCGTCCACCGGAGGCACCGAGGCGCTGCGCACTTTTCTGGAGGCGATCCCGCCGGACTCTCCAGGGATAGTCATAGTGCAGCACATGCCGGAGCATTTCACGGCGGCCTTCGCCACACGCCTCAATGGCCTCTGCCGCATCACGGTGAAGGAAGCCGAGGACAACGACACCGTCATACGGGGCCGCGCCCTGATCGCTCCGGGCAACCGCCACACCCTTCTTAAGCGGAGCGGCGCCCGGTATTACGTGGAGGTGAAAGACGGCCCCCTCGTCTGCCGCCACCGCCCCTCCGTGGACGTCCTTTTCCGGTCGGCGGCGCGCTACGCCGGGAAGAACGCCGTCGGAATCATCATGACCGGAATGGGGGACGACGGAGCCCGCGGCATGCTTGAAATGAAGCAGGCCGGGGCGCGGACGATAGCCCAGGATGAAAAGAGCTGCGTCGTTTTTGGCATGCCCAACGAAGCCATCAAGATGGGCGGGGTGGACAAAGTGCTGCCGCTCGAAAGCATCGCCGCGGAAATGCTCAGGATGTGCAACTGGTGACGCCATAGCGCGGCGCGCCTTCGCGCCGCCCGTCAGCGGGTGAAGCCGTTCACCGTTTCCCGGTCCAGCTTTTCGATAATCGCGGCAAGGAGGCGCAGCGTGCCGTCGTAATCGCCCCGATGGATGAAGCCCGCGTGGCTGTGGATATGCCTGGCCGGGACCGCAAGAACTATCGTGGGAACGCCGATGCCTTGCAGGTGGATCTGCCCGCCGTCGGTGGAGCCCACGTAGGCTATGGACAACTGCAAGGGGATAGCCAGCTCTTTGGCCGTTTCGATTGCCAGGTCGCGGAACTTCAGGTTGGATATGAGCCGCGCTTCCATGAGGATCAACGATGGCCCTCCGCCCAGCTTGATGCTAGAATCCTCGGGCCGAATGCCCGGAAGGTCGCCGCAAACGTCCGCTTCGAGCACGATCGCGGCGTCGGGGGAGACCATGTCCGCGCTGGTCTTGGCGCCGCGCACTCCCACCTCCTCCATGACCGTTCCCACGCCATAGAGGACGTTGGGATGCGGGGCCGCGGCGAACCGCTCCATGGCCTGAACCATGAGCGCCACTCCGGCCCTGTCGTCGAAGGCCTTTCCCATGTAGACCGCGCCGTCCCTGACGGTGCGAAACCGAGAGTCCGGGACCACTGGATCGCCGATGCGCACGCCCGCGTCCTCGACCTCCGTTTTCGACGCAGCGCCGACGTCTATGTACATATCCCGTATATCCATCAGCTTGGCGCGCTCTTCATCCTGCAGCAGGTGAGGCGGTTTCGCTCCGATGACCCCCGGCAGGTCGCCCCCGCGCGTCTGGACGATCACCCTTTGTCCCAGCAGCACGTGGCTCCACCAGCCCCCGAGGCGGATGAACTTGAGGAATCCCTGGTCCGTGATGTGGTTCACCATAAAGCCTATCTCGTCCATGTGGGCCGCCAGCATCACGCGCGGGCCGGAATCACCGAGGCGGCAGACGACGCTCCCGATGCGGTCCTGGTCCACAATGCTCCCTTCCAGAAGCTCCAGCCGCCGCCGTATGATGGCGCGCACTTCCGTTTCGTGGCCGGAAACCCCCTTGGCGTCGGACAGTTCTTTCAGCAATTGCTCCGTCGCGTCCATATCGATCTTTCCTCCATACAGGTGGATGGCCCCCCGGCCGCCATGGAGCCGGTGGTCGAAAAGCGTTGCTATTTTTTCTATCCATGGAGGCATTATACCCCAAGGGGGCCGGAGGGAATAAATGTTGGTATTCTCAAGTAAGGAACACTGTATTTTTTCTTCGCACGTCCGGTGTGAAGTGCGTGAAAACCATTGGTTCACGCATGCTTAGAACTGACATAATCACACCGTTGCATCGATTTGAGAGCTATGGCAACGTTTTCTCCATAGGAGTTCTATGCTAATATAATACTGTAGCGATTTTCCGTTGCGCTCGGAAAAGGTTAAAGGTTCCGAGCTGTTCGATTGACTTTGAATGGCCTCTAAGGAGCGCTTTCATGTATCATCCACTTGGCCTTGAATCCTCCGAGCAGAAGATCCTGCTGATCGAGGATAATTCCTCCGACGCCTGGGTGATTTGTAAAATGCTCCATCAGGACCATTTCGCAAAATTTCAGACCACATGCGCCGGGACGCTCAGGGAAGGATTGAACCTTTTGGACAAGGAGTCCTTCGACGCGGTCATCCTCGACCTCGGCTTGCCCGACAGCCAGGGCGTGGAGACGATGAGCGTTCTCCGCGCCAAGGCCGGGTTGGCCCCGGCGGTCGTCATCGCCACGGGGCTGAACGATGAAATGACGGGTGTGGAAGCAGTCCGGCGGGGTGCGCAGGACTACCTGGTGAAAGGCAAGTTCAACAGCGAGCTGTTGGTGCGGTCGGTGCAGTACGCCATCGAGCGGAAGAAGTCCGAGAACGAAATCAAGAAGACGGTAGCCAGCCTCAGGGAGATGACCCTGCGACTGGAAGAAAGCAACCGGGCGCTCCAGGATTTCGCCTTCATTGCATCCCACGACCTGCAGGAGCCGTTGCGCAAGGTGATTTCCTTCGGGGGGCTTCTCAAGCAGAAGTACGGCGAACTGCTCGGGAGCGAAGGCGGCAGCCACCTGGACCGGATGATAAACGCGACCCACCGGATGCAGACCCTGCTCAGCATGCTCCTCGATTACTCGCGGGTGACGATGAAGGCGGAACCCTTCCGGGAAGTCGATCTTACGGACATCGTTCACGAGGCGCTTTCGGACCTGGAGGTGCGGAGGGAGAAGACCGGGGGAGAAGTCGACATCGGCCCGCTTCCTTCCATTGCCGCAGACCCCACCCAGATGCGGCAACTCTTCCAGAACCTCATTGCCAACGCCCTCAAGTTCCATAAGGAGGGAGCGCGACCGATCGTCAAGGTGCGCGCCCGAACCGAAGGCCACTGCCATGTCATCTCGGTGGAGGACAACGGAATCGGGTTCGACGAAAAGCATATGGAGAAGATATTCGCGCCCTTCCACAGGCTTCATGGGCGCACCAGCCCCTATGACGGGGCGGGCATGGGACTCGCCATCTGCAAGAAAATCGTGGACCGCCACGGAGGCAGCATCACCGCCAAGAGCGCTCCGGGAGAGGGCGCCGTCTTCACCATCACCCTTCCCTTGAAGCAAGGATAATCGGTGGAATTCCCCTGCACGACTGAACAACCCGTCCGCGTTCAGGTGAATTTTGCCACTGCTAATGGTTGTTTGAAGAACATAACGGATTTTGAAGGCTTGCCAAGGAAGCGCCTCGTGCGGGAGCTTCGCCGGGAATCCGGAGTCTTTTGACAGGGAGGCTGCCGCCATGTGGGGACTGGAAGAATTGAAGGCGCAAAGGGACGTCATCGACCGGATCGACTGGGAAATGACTCCGGAGGGGGCCGTGGAAACCTTCCTGGAATGGGGGACCGGCTGGTCCCGGAAGGGGGATTTCGTTCGGTTTGTGGGGCAGGACGCGCTTTATTTCGCTGTTTACGCATGGGAGAATCCGCCTCAGGTCACCCTTATTCGCAGGAGCATGCGGGATGCGGAGGAAATCGCGAAAATCCGGGCTCCAGAGGAGTTGGTGCGCGCGACGATTGAGGAAGCCGGTCGAAAGCCGGGAGTCGGGGTGTATGCATTGAACGATGCATTGAAGGAATGGCTGCGGTCCGCGCTCGAGTGTTGACGGTCGCGCCGGCGAAGAGGCGCGTTCGCCGTATGATTCACAACGGAAGGAGCGCTGGAGCGCTATCTTGGAACTGGAGGGAGTTTTATGTCGGTGAGGAAGACTGCGTCGCAATTGGAGCAAAGCTACCGGGAGCGGGCGCTCAAGCTTTTCCCATGGATATGCGCGCGGTGCGGCCGGGAATTTTCCGGCAAGAGGCTGCGGGAGTTGACTGTCCATCACAAGGACCATAACCACAACAACAATCCGCCTGACGGCAGCAACTGGGAGTTGCTTTGTCTCTTTTGCCACGATAACGAGCACGCCCGATACCAGGACGGCGAGTTTTACGCCGATGTAACGCCGGGCGAAGTGGAGGCGCCGACCACGACGTATAATCCCTTTGCCGGCCTGGATGCTTTGCTGAAGAACAAAAAATAACCGGACGGCGGGTCCTCCGGCGGCGCCTCCTCGCTCCGCATAGGGGCGTCCGCCTGCTGGACGGCCCGGTTTCCCATGGGACCGGCCCAAGCCCATCCGCTCGCGACGCTTCGACGTCTGTGATTGCTTACATTCTTCCTTCCGACGCACCCATTGCCTCATGAAAAACGGGGAAAGCCCCTCAAATCCATTGCCTCGCGCTTGCCGATAGCGGCGGGCGAAGAGCAATCCTCGGACTGTTTGGCGTCAATATTGCACAAGATTTTGGCGCGCCCTGTCCAGGGTGGGCTTAGACGCCCTTCACACAATCGAAAAGCAAAGGAGTCCGAATGCGGCCGTCTCTCAGAGGGACCTTCGCGAGGAGGTTCGTTTCGTTTTTTTCCGCCTTTTTTGTCAGCTCCACGTTCACCCTTATATTCACCTTTGCACTTACAGTCGCGTGCTTGTGCGGTCCTTCCCCTGCCCGTGGGATGCAGCTTGGCGAGGCGCCTGCGTGGCCGGAGGATGGCGAAACGCTGCTCCAGCGTCACGACGCCTACCTTCTCGGGGCAAGCGGGGGATTGTCCGTGGACCCGTCCAGCCGAAGCGCCTCGCGCGATTTTTTCTACAACTACCATGAGGAGACGACCCCCGATATCGCCTGGGACGGCGAACTCAGCTCCTGCACTCCCGGCGACACCGCCGCAGACTTCAAAAGCGCCATAGCCCTGCGCATCAATTATTTCAGGGCAATGGCCGGTCTCCCGGCCGCCATAGCCCTGTCCTCGGAATATTCGGGGAAGGACCAGAAGGCGGCGCTCATGATGGCCGCCGCCGGAGCGCTGAGCCATTCGCCGACGAGCAGTTGGACGTGTTATTCGGCGGATGGCGCGGAGGCTGCCGGCAAGTCCAACCTGGCTCTGGGGATTTACGGCCCGTCGGTGATCGATGGGTACGTCAAGGACTTTGGGACTTCCAACGGCGCCGCCGGTCACCGGCGCTGGATTCTCTATCCCCAGACGCAGACCATGGGAACCGGCGACATACCAGGGACTTATCCGTCATCGTCCAACGCGTTGTGGGTTTTTGACGAAAACCTATGGGGGACGCGTCCGTCCGTGCGGGATGGGTACGTGGCATGGCCCCCGCCCGGTTACACGCCCTATCAGGTAGTCTACCCGCGCTGGTCCTTCGCCTATCCCGGCGCGGATTTCAGCTCGGCGAGCGTGACCGTCGTCCATGGCGGATCGAGCGTTTCGGTCGCGCAGGAAACCTACGCAAGCGGCTACGGGGAAAACACCCTCGTGTGGCGCATGAACGGAATGTCGAGCGGGGACGCCTGGCCGAAGCCGGACGCGGACGCCCGCTACGACGTAACGGTGAGCAATGTCGTCATAGGGAGCGCCGCCCAGACGTTCAACTATTCGGTGACGGTATTCGATCCTGCTACAGAGCTGGTTTGCGACTTTACGGTTGCGCCCCTTTCGGCGCACTACGATTACACAGGAGGAAGTGGAACGATTGCGGTTTCCGCCGCGGACGGGTGCGAGTGGACGGCCACATCGCAATATGACTGGATAACGGTCGCGTCGGGCGCTTCCGGGAGCGGCGACGGCGAGGTGCATTATACTGTGGGCCAGAATAGCACCGGATACACAAGGACGGGATCGCTGACGGTTGCCGGGGCTTCCGTTTCCATCCAGCAGGACGGGGAGGGGGGTGCGGTTTCGCGCTTCCCGGCGGGGATCTATCAGCTGCTCGAGGAGTGATCGAACCGGGCGTCGAAGAGGTCGGAGGGCATCGCGGAATCGGGCTCCAGGAGCACCTCCCGGAGTTTCCACCTGTCTTTCCAATGGGCGATGTTGGACCGCCCCGCGCCGAGGATCTCGCTGACGGAGCGGCTGGGAAAGCGTAGGGCCAAAAAGCCGTCTTCCCCCTTGGGGCGCGCGAGTCCTTCAATCGCCGCGTCAATGCGGAGCCGCCACCAGAGGGATCGCACCAGGTGGCCGAATGCGGGATGGTGAGGGCCCGCCAGCACCGCGCCCGGCTTTTCGAGTTCGGGGTCGCTCTGCAGCCCCATGCGGATCACTCTTATCCCCGCGCGCCGGAAACTCTCGTAGGCGGAGGCGCACCAGGAGACGGCCTCCTCCAGGTCGAGGGGGCGGTATTGGCCGCGTGCGTGGATCGCCGCGAGGACCGAGCCCCTGAGCACCAGCGTGGGATAGAGGCGAACGAAAGCGGGGGCGAGCGCAATGGCCCGCGCCGCGCTTTCCAGGAATCGCTCCCGCGAGTCGCCGGGGAGCCCCAGCATGAGCTGGACGCCGAGTTCCCAGCCTCGCTCTCTGACCGCCCGCGCGGCCCGTTCGACGATCAGACGGTCGTAGCCCCGCCGGGAGGCTGCGAGCACTTCGTCCGAGAGGCTCTGCACGCCGAGTTCCACCGTCCGGATGGGATAATTCGAGAGGAAATCGCAAACTTCCGGTCCCATGCAGTCGGGGCGGGTTGAAAATCGGATGCCCTGGAAGCGGCCTTGCGCGACCCCGGAAGCCGCTGTTTCCAGCATTTTGCCCAGGAGGTCGAAGGGGATGGCGGTGAAGGCGCCGCCATAGAACGCCAGCTCGGCGGGGCCCCCATCGGGAGGTCTTTCCGGAAAGGCGGCCAGTTGCCGCTCGAAAGACGTCTCGACGTCCTCGCCTTCCTCGCAATGGACGACCACTTTCTGGTTGCAGTAGATGCACCGGAAGGGGCATCCCGCGTGCGGGAGGAATATGGGGTAGATGCGCCGTTTCACGACTGTTTCGTCGAATGGGGCGAATCGGGTTCGGCGTCCGTGGAATCCTCCAGGGCCCTCCGCGCCGCGCTCTGCTGCGCCTCTTTCTTGCTCTTGCCCTCGCCGCGGGCCAGCATGCGTCCTTCCAGGTAGACGCTCATAAAGAAGGTCTTGTCGTGGTCCGGCCCCTCCTCGCCTTCCAAGACGTAATTGGGGGTGAGCTTGGAGTGGGCCTGTGTGTACTCCTGAAGCTGCGTCTTGTAGTCCTTATCCAGCATTTTGAGGGGGAGGTCCTTCTTGTCGGGGCTCAGGTGGTGGTGGAAAAGCCGCGACACCACTTCTATCGCCGCATCCATGCCGCCGTCCAAATATACGGCGGCAAGCAGGGCTTCCAGGCTGTCGGCGAGGAGCGAAGCTTTTTGACGTCCTCCTGTCAATTCCTCGCCCTTACCGAGCAGGAGGTGCTCTCCAAGGTTCAGGGAGAGGGCGATTTTGGCGAGTTCGCGCTCGTTTACGATCGAAGACCTCAGCCGGGAGAGGTCGCCCTCGTTGCAACCCGGGAACCTCTGCCAGAGCAGGTGGCTTACCGCGAGGCCCAGCACCGCGTCTCCCAGGAACTCCAGCGTCTCGTTGTCTTTCTGGTCCTGCTGGGGATTTTCATGAACGAATGACCGATGCACCAACGCCCTGGACAAAAGGCGGGGATTCTGGAATCGCCGCCGGAGAACTTCCTGTAAGGCTTCGAGATGGGTTGCCTGATCCATTGCTTTCTGCTACCTTGACACTTCAAAATGTTTGGTGAACGTTCACACCGCCGTTCAGGCAGTTAAGCCCGATGCGCCGTCAATGTCAAGGCCGAAGCGCCCCTTTTGAAAATTGTAGCGATATATTGGGAATACGTGTGATGATAAGCTGGATTTCCTCGCGGACAAGTGAAAGCGGCCCTTTTTTGTTCCTCGACCGGGACGGCGTCGTCAACGTTGACCGGGCGGAATCGGTCAGGACCTGGGACGACTTTGAATTCTATCCCGACGCGCTCGAGTCTCTGCGATGGCTCCGCGAACGGGGGTTGCGGGTCATACTGGTGAGCAACCAATCGGCTCTCAACAGGGGATGGATGACCTGGGGGGATTTCTGGGACATCCATCGGCGCATGATCGCCGGGGTCCGCGAGGCGGGCGGCGACCTGCTGGCGGCTTTCTACTGCCCCCACCGTCCGGATGAAAGTTGTTGCTGCCGGAAGCCCGCGCCCGGCCAGTTGCTCGCCGCTTCGCGCATCTTCGGCGTTCCGCTGGAGAGCACGTACATGATCGGCAACCGCCTAAGCGACGCCAAGGCGGCCGCGAGCGCCGGATGCCGGATCGTGCTGCTCGATAGGGCAGACAGCGTGACGGGCCGGGGCGAGCGGACGGGCGATGAGGCAACCCCGCCGCACCTGCGATATTCCCTGCTTTCCGAGGCCGTGACCTCTCTTTTTTCCTGACGGGATGCGTCCGGCATTTTTCAAATAGCTCGCGATGAGCCCTCCCTGTTACGAAGACGTAAAAAATAGCGTCCGCCACGTGGAAAACATCTTCAAATCGGATATGCTGTTAAACGGTTGTTGGAAATCCGGCTTCAGGGGGCCGATTTGGGTCGATGGAAAGGGCAGGCGCGCCCATGCGCCGTATTTTTGAATTCCCGCAGGGTGAAGGAGCTTTTCATGGATAGAGTTGCAGGCCAGTTTTTGTTTCAGCGGAAAGTCCCTGTGGAGGAGCAGGGCATTCGCAATTACACCCGCATATTTTACAACGCCTCCACCTCACAGCTCTACGAGCAGGCCGTGAAGCGCCAGGAAGGGCTGCTTGCGCACCTTGGGCCGCTCGTCGTGCGCACCGGCCAGTTCACGGGAAGAGCGCCAAACGACAAGTTCCTCGTCCGGGAGCCGAGCAGCGACGACAAAATCTGGTGGGGCGAAGTGAACAAGCCTTTCGATCCCGCCCGTTTCGACAAACTGCACCAGCGCGTGCTGGCCTATCTGGAAGGGAAAGAGGTTTACGTACAGGATTGCTATGCGGGGGCGGACCCCAAGCACCGTCTGCCTATCCGGATCATTTCGGAGCATGCCTGGCAGAGCCTTTTCGCGCGCAATATGTTTATCCGGATACTGAACCGGCGGGAGCTGGAAGGATTCGTCCCGGAGTACACCGTCATAGCCGTTCCCTATTTCGGCGCGAACCCGGAAACAGACGGGACGCGCTCGGAAGCTTTTATTTTGCTCAACTTTGGGAGAAAGCTCACCATCATCGGGGGAACGGGATACGGGGGGGAGATCAAGAAATCCATTTTCACCGTCATGAACTACATGCTGCCGCAACGGGGTGTTTTCCCGATGCATTGTTCGGCCAATGTCGGGAAGGACGGCCGGTCCGCCATATTTTTCGGACTTTCGGGCACGGGAAAGACGAGCCTTTCGGCGGACCCCGACCGCGAACTGGTGGGAGATGACGAGCACGGCTGGAGCGAGGACGGGCTTTTCAATTTCGAGGGGGGATGCTACGCCAAAGTGATCCGGCTTTCCCCGACCGCCGAGCCGCAGATTTATCAGACGACGCGGCGCTTCGGCACTGTGCTCGAAAACGTCGCGATGGACGTGCAGACGCGCAGACTCGACCTGAACGACGATTCGCTTACGGAAAACACCCGCGCCGCTTATCCCATAACGCACATTGAGAATGCCTCCCATACGGGGCTCGCTCCGCATCCGGACAATATCGTCATGCTGACGTGCGACGCGTTCGGGGTCTTGCCGCCCATCGCCAAGCTGACTGCGGAGCAGGCGATGTATCATTTCCTCTCCGGTTATACAGCCAAGGTCGCGGGGACGGAGGCGGGAATCGTGGAGCCGCAGGCGACGTTCAGCACATGCTTCGGGGCGCCCTTCATGGCGCTTCCCCCGACCGTTTACGCGCGGCTCCTCGGGGAGAAGATCGAGCGCCACAAGAGCGCCTGCTGGCTTATCAACACCGGATGGACGGGCGGCGGATACGGCAAGGGCGAGCGCATGCGCATCGCCTACACCCGGCAGATGGTGCACTCCGCACTAAACGGCGGGCTGCGGGATGCGGAGTATGAAACGGAGCCCTACTTCGGGCTGAGGATTCCCAAGGCATGTCCGGGAGTCCCCGAGAACCTGCTCAACCCCATCAACACCTGGGAGGACAAGGACGCCTACGAACGGCGGGCGAAAGACCTGAAGGGCCGCTTCCGCAAAAATTTCGAGCAGTTCGCTTCTCAGGTGGACCAAAAGGTTCGAGACGTTATGTAACAAAGAAAGGGGGATTTCATGTTTTTTCCACCATTTCTCATGTTGTTCTTTTTCCTGTTTATTTTTCTCCTCTTTTTCGTGTTCGGCCTGGTGCAATTCGGCCTCATAACAGCCGCATTTTCGCGCCTCGGCCTCCCTCCGCATCAGCTGTTCTCCCTCTTTTTTCTCTGCATGGTGGGAAGCATGATAAACATCCCTCTCTGGAGAATTCCGCTCGACCACGATCCGGAAGAGGTGCAATTCGTTTCCTATTTCGGCCTCCGCTACCGGCCTCCCCGGTGGCGGCATGAGCGGGAGATGGTGGTGGCGATCAATATCGGAGGGGCGATCATACCGACCCTCTTTTCCATCTATCTATTCACCCATACGGGGCATCCTTTCAGCATGCTGCTGGCCCTCGGGATGGTGACGTGGATCGTGCACAAGGTGGCGCGTCCGGCCCCCGGCATGGGCATCGCCACCCCGATGCTTGTTCCCCCGATCGCGGCGGCGCTCGCGGCGCTGCTCGTTTCGCCTGCGGAGGGGGCGCCCGCGACGGCGTACGTCGCGGGGACGCTCGGGACGCTCATCGGGGCGGATATCATGAATCTCGACAAGCTCAAGGAGCTTCACGCTCCTGTCGCTTCCATCGGAGGAGCGGGCACATTTGACGGAATATTTTTAACGGGAATTCTGGCCGTCCTGCTGGCATGAGGCGGCGGGAGCGGGGCGCTCCGGAGGAGAGACGGGGAGTCTCGTGGATTCACTGGCACTTGAGGGGGAGATAGATTTCCATGAGTGAGGTCAGCAAGGTTTTTTATATCGATCTTCGTGCGAACATGGAGCGGGGGCTTGTAGGCAAGATCAAGTCGCTTGTGGAAGCCGCCGGAATTGCGGAGTGCACGAAAAAGGGCGGCCTGTCGGCCGTCAAGATCCATTTTGGAGAGCGCGGCAACACGGCATTCATCCGCCCGATACTGGTGCGTCCGATCGTCGATGCGGTGAAGGAAGCGGGGGGGAAGCCCTTCCTGACCGACGCCAGCACCCTGTATGTGGGGACGCGGTCCAACGCGGTGGACCACCTGGCCACGGCGGCATTGAACGGGTTCCTCGAACCCGTGGTGGGCGCCCCGGTGATTATCGCCGACGGTCTGAGCGGAGGCGACGAAGAGGCCGTGCCGATCGGCCTCAAGCATTGCAAGGAGGCGTACATCGGATCGGCGATAGCAAACGCCGACGCCCTGGTTTCGGTGGCGCACTTCAAGCTCCATGAAATGTCGGGTTTTGGAGGGACCATCAAGAACCTCGGGATGGGGTCGGGGTCCCGGAGGGGGAAGATGGCGCAGCACTGCGAGGTGGCGCCCGTCGTCGACGTCAGGAAGTGCGTCGGGTGCGGGCAGTGCCGCGAGCGGTGCGCCCATGACGCCATTTCGCTCGTAGCCCGGCCGGACGACATCCCCCGGCCCAAACCGCAGGCAGCCAAGATGGCTTCGATCGATTCCGAGAAGTGCGTGGGCTGCGCGAGTTGCATCCACGCCTGCCCGGAGCACGCCATCGAAGTGAATTGGAAGCAGGACCTCAACCGCTTCATGGAGCGGATGGTCGAATATTCGGTCGGAGCGGTCATGGGGAAGGAAAAACGGACGCTTTTCGTCAACTTCCTCACCCAGATTTCCCCCGCCTGCGACTGCTATCCCTTCGCGGACGCACCCATTGTCGCGGACATAGGCATCGTGGCCTCCCGCGACCCGGTGGCGATCGACCAGGCTTCCGTCGACCTCCTGAACGCCCAGCCGGTCCTTGGCTCCTGCTGCATCGAGCACCCGCCCAAGGCGGGCGGGGATCTGATTCGGGCCGTCTACCCCTACATTCCCTGGGAGCATCAGCTGGACTACGCGCAGGAAGTGGGGTTAGGATCGCGGGCCTATGAATTGGTTTCTTTGTGAACCGCTGCCGCCAGACTTGGAAGGGACGCCCGATCCAATGGAGCATCCTTGACGCATCCTTTTCAAGGACATATTTTTAGTTGAACCCTTATATTTGCAAAATGCCCTCGGAAGGAGGCTGTAATGAGAACGGTTGAAAATGGTCACTACGTAAAGGTCAGCTACACGGGCAAGCTTGAGGACGGCGAGGTTTTCGATTGCGCCGATGAGTGCAATCCCCTCGAATTCCAGGTAGGCTCCGGGGACGTCATCAAGGGATTTGATGACGCGGTGCTCGGGATGGTGGCAAGGGAAATGAAAACCTTCATCGTTCCTCCGGAAGACGGCTACGGACACAGGGACGAGAGCCTGGAGCACTCCTTCGAGCGCGGCGATCTCCCCGAGGATTTCTCGCCCGCAGTGGGGGAAGTCATCGTCCTTCAGACAGAGACCGGCGAACAGCGGCTCGCGACCGTAAAAGGCGTCGGGATGGAAACGGTGGTCGTTGACCTGAACCATCCCCTCGCTGGAAAGTCGCTTACGTTCGACATCCAAGTGAACGAAATCAACGACGAGCCGAGTCCGTCCGGGTGCTCTCCCGACGGCTGCGGGTGCGGCGGCTCTTGTTCTTGCTCGTAGCGGGACTTTTGTAATATACTTCAGAGAAGGGGGTTGGCTCTCCGGGCCGGCCTCCTTTTTTTTTAGTCTCATGGGCGCATTCAAACGATCAACGAGGAAGAGGCACAAAGGGAAGAGATAGAATTGATGAACGATCAGCACATAGCCATCATAAGCGGGGAGCTGGGGCTCGCCCCCCGGCAGGTTCATGCGACGCTCGAGCTTTTCGACGACGGCGCCACGGTCCCTTTCATCGCCCGGTACCGCAAGGAGGCCACGGGCTCCCTGGACGAGACGGTCATCGTGGCCATACGGGACCGCCTGGCGCAACTGGAGGCGGTGGACAAACGCAGGGAGGCTATCCTCAAATCGATCGAGGAGCAGGGGAAGCTGACCGACGAACTCAAGGAGCAGATTTTTGCGGCTGAGACCTTGACCGTGCTGGAGGACGTCTATCTTCCCTACCGTCCGAAGCGCCGGACGCGGGCCATGATGGCCAGGGAGAAGGGGCTGGAGCCTCTTGCCGAGGCCGTTTTCGCGCAGGCCCCGGATACGGACCCCGCCGCGCTTGCCGCCTCCTTCGTGGATGCGGAAAAGGGCGTGAAGACCGCCGAGGAGGCGCTCGCCGGCGCGCGCGACGTCATCGCGGAATGGGTGAACGAAAACGCCGATGCCCGAGCGGGGCTGCGTAATCTTTTCAGCGGCAAGGCGAGCATCCGGTCCCGCGTGATTCCTGGGAAAGAAGCCGAGGGAGCGCAGTTCAAGGATTATTACGAGTGGGAAGAACCCGTGGGGACTGCCCCGTCTCACAGGGTCCTGGCGTCGCGGCGGGGCGAGAACGAGGGTTTTCTGATACTGCGGATCGCCCCACCGGAAGAGGACGCCCTGGCTCTTCTCGAAGCCGCATTCCTCAAGGGGGATTCGGAAGCGTCCCGGCAGGTGAAACAGGCGTTGCTGGACGCCTACCGGCGACTCCTCGCCCCGTCGCTTGAAACGGAAATGCGGCAGCTCACCAAAAAGCGCGCCGACGACGAGGCGATACGGGTTTTCGCCGACAACGCCAGGCACCTTCTGATGGCGGCTCCTCTTGGCTCCAAAAGGGTGCTCGCGATCGACCCCGGTTTCCGCACCGGTTGCAAGGTCGTCTGCCTCGACCCGCAGGGGAAGCTTCTCCAAAACGAAACAATTTATCCGCACACCGGGGAGAGGGCCGCGGCGGACGCCGCGAAGAAAACCCACGCGCTCGTCGCCGCCCATCAGATCGAGGCCATCGCCATCGGCAACGGCACGGCAGGGCGCGAGACGGAATCCTTTGTGCGGGGGCTGGGCCTTCCGGCGGACATCCAGGTGATTATGGTCGACGAGAGCGGCGCATCCGTCTATTCCGCTTCCGAAACCGCCCGAGAGGAGTTTCCTGACCATGATATCACGGTGCGGGGCGCGGTTTCCATCGGACGCCGCCTCATGGACCCCCTGGCGGAACTGGTGAAAATCGATCCGAAGTCGATCGGCGTGGGGCAGTACCAGCACGACGTCGATCAGGGGGCGTTGCACCAGAGCCTCGACGATGCGGTCGTGAGTTGCGTGAACGCGGTGGGGGTCGAGGTGAACACGGCGAGCGCCCAGCTTCTCTCCTATGTTTCGGGTCTGGGGCCGCAGCTTGCGAAGAATATCGTTTCGCGCAGGAACGAACACGGCGCCTTCGCCTCCCGTGAAGACCTAAAGAAGACCCCCCGCCTCGGGCCCAAGGCGTTCCAGCAGGCGGCGGGCTTCCTGCGCGTCCGGGGCGCCGAAAATCCGCTCGACGCGAGCGCCGTGCATCCGGAATCTTATCACATCGTGGAAGCCATGGCGCAAGACCTCGGCTGCTCGGTGACGGACCTCATGCGGGACGCGGACCTGCGGAAAAGGATCGACTTGCCGCGCTACGCCACGGAAGCCGTCGGCCTCCCGACGCTGAACGATATATTGGGAGAGCTTGCCAAACCGGGGCGCGATCCCCGCGAGAGCTTCGATCCCTTTTCCTTCGCCGCAGGGGTGGAAAAGGTCGAAGACCTCCGCCCTGGCATGAAGCTACCCGGCATCATCACCAACGTCACCGCGTTCGGGGTGTTTGTGGATATCGGGGTGCACCGGGACGGCATGGTGCACGTCAGCGAACTCTCCGACCGTTTCGTGAAGGACCCCCAGAGCGTGGTCCACGTGCACCAGAAAGTCATGGTGACGGTGCTTGAGGTGGATACGGAAAGGAACCGCATCGCCCTTTCGATGAAGGATGCTCCGGGGAGCGGCAGGGGGGAGGCCTCAGGCGGCGGTCGGGAGCCGTCTTCTTCCGATGCAAAGGGGCGTGATGCGCGGGGAGGCAAAGGCGACCGGGGAGGAAAGAAGAATCGGACGCAAGACAAAAAGCCCCGGGCGGAAGGGAAGAGCGACGCGTTCAACAATCCCTTTGCGGGCTTGAACGATATCTTAAAGAAGAAATAAGGAGAATCCCACCAATGAGGTCGCCAGTAGAGGGGTTGGAGGCAACCCATTGAAATGATGCGCCCTGAAGGACACGGGGAATCAGGCATTCGCAATGCGGCAAGGGCAAACGCATTGGAAGAAATCATCTCGATGGAGCGCAAGAGGGTTTTGCCCTCTTGCGCCTGGCTCCTGGACAAACCGGAACGAGTTGTCCAGGAGCCCTTGGGAGGCATTTATCGCCCTCTATCGGCCAACTGCCAAAAAGCTGAGCTACAAGGGCTGCGCGCTGGGGGATGCGGTTTTCCGTTCGCCTTCCGGTGCATCCTCGATCCCGATTTCAGAATCCCTTCATGTCGTCATCGAAGGGGATGACGTGCTTCGGGGTTGCTTCGCGCGAGCCCCTGGGGAGGAGATCCAGCTCCACCCCGGATTTCCCGCCCGTGCGGCCGCCGGCCGTCCGGGACGGAATCTGTCCTGCGTCTTGTTTTATGGCGGGCCTGCTGTTCTGCTTGTCGTCCAGGCGGAGCAAGATGCCTCCGCCATCGTTTTGTCTCGCGCCCACCACGGTTTCCAGTCCCACCACGAATATCCGCATGTGGCTGGCCTGGGAACTCAACTCCTCGGACACCGAGGCGGACTCCTCCGCATTGGCGGACGTCTGCTGCGTCACCTTGTCCATTTCGTCCATTGCTGTGCTGATCTGCTGGATTCCCTGCGCCTGCTCCTGGGACGCGACGGCGATTTCTCCCACCAGTTCTCCCGCCTTCTTGGATATAGTGACATTTTTATCGAAAGCTTCGCGGGTGAGCTTGTTGAGCTCCGTTCCCTCACGGACCGCCTTGATGGTGTTCTCGATGAGGGCGTTTGTCGTCTTTGCGGCGTCGGCGGCCCGAAGGGCGAGGTTCCGCACTTCGTCGGCCACCACCGCGAACCCAGCTCCGGCTTCTCCCGCCCGCGCGGCCTCGACTGCGGCGTTCAGCGCGAGGAGGTTGGTCTGGAAGGCTATTTCGTCGATGGTCCTGATGATTTTGACAGTCTCTTCGCTGGAGCCGGAAATCTTGGCCATGGCCTGCTCCATGCCGTTCATGTGCTGGTGCACGGCTCCGATGATAGCGTCCGCTTCCTCCATCACACACCGGCATTGCCGCGCGTTGTCGGCGTTCTGTTGGGTCATGGAGGCCATTTCTTCAAGGGCCGAGGAGGTTTCTTCCAGGGAGGCCGCCTGCTCCGCCGCGCCCTCCGCGAGTTGCCCGCTCGCCGAAGAAAGCTGCATGGCCGCCGAGGCCACCTGCTCCGAAGCCTCGGAGATGCCTTCCACCGCCTTTACGATCGGCGCGGACATCCTCCTGCCAAAAACGAGCACCAGGGCCAGGATTCCGGCGATGAGCAGTCCGCTGAGCAGGGCTATTTCACGTTTCATAGCTTGTATGGGGGCTTTCATCTCCTTGAGGGGCTGGGTCGCGGCGACGCTCCATCCGGCGATCGGGACGGGGGCGTAGCCTCCGACCTTGTCTTCTCCCTTGAACGAGTAGTATTCGACCCCGCTTTCTCCCCGCAGCATCTTCTCGCGGATGTTCTCCATGCCCTGGCAGGTCGTGATGTTGGTTTTGAGAATGAGGTCCTTGTTGGGATGAATTATGACTGTTCCGGTCTTGTCGACGATGTAGGCGTAGCCCGTGTCGCCCAGCTTCACCCCGGCCACTTTTTCGATCAGATAGTCCACCTTGAGGACGACTCCGAGCACTCCCAGCAGCTCTCCCTTATCGGAAAGAACGGGGGCGGCCAGCGGGGCGACGGGCTCGCCGGTTTTCCTGGAGAGGATGACGTCGCCCACGCTCGTCTTCCCGCTTTTGGCTTCCTTGAAATAGCCCCTTTCGCCGATCTGGACGCCGCGATAACTCCCATTGTCGGAGTCCGCATAGATTGTCCCGGCCGCATCGGCCAGCATGATTACCTCATAATTCTGCCCCACCTGCTTTTGGGTGCGCGCGAGCCGTCTTTGCAGCCCCTCGATCTGCTCCGCCGAGTCGCCTGTTCCATCGCGCGCCACGCGGGCCGCGGTTTCCAGGAGCTTATCGCTCGTGAGGAGCTCCTTTAGCATGTTGGAGTCCTGGGAAAGGGTCATCTGCACCATGTCGGCCAGCCCCTTCGATGTGACGGCGACCTGATCCTTATATAATGCTTCGATATTATTTGATGATTTTGTAGTGGCAAGCACCATGACGCAAATTACGGGAACCAATGCCGCTGTCATTCCACCAAGAACGATTTTACCGGTAAGTCCGATTTTCCCCTTTTTCACCTAACCCTCCGAATTGAGCCTGTGAATTTGAAAAAAGCAGCTTAATGCCGTGCAAATGAAAAATCAGCTTGGAATTGTTTCATGGATCGGCGCTGTCGAAGCACTATTGACGCATGGCCGCCACGTCCTCTTGGGGAATCGGAATTACACTCGTCGAGGATTGAAAATTACGTCTTCGCAGGAGCGGCATCCCGCCGCGACGTTGCTCCAGTCGCGGCGGGATGCCGCTCCTACAACAGGGTAAGCCTCCCAGATCAAAACATTCAAACCTTAACGGGCATAACGCGGCGTTCTAAAAATTTTCCAGGAGATTCCTTTCCTCTTCCCGAGAAAAATCAAAATGCGTCCTTCCGGCGTCAACTCCGTTCGCCGAAATGGACGGAGCCCGCACCCGCTGGATCGAAATAAACTATGGAGAGAATCAAAATGTCGATAAGCTTGCCAAGCTTGATATCGGAACAAGATCGATAAAACTTTAACAAGAAAATGCACCACTGTTCACGAGAGGTCCCGATGCGGGAGAGCGCCGGCCGGCTGTTCAGAAGCTCTTGTTCAGGACGCGGTCGAGGTCCGAAAGGGAGTCCACGATTACCACGGGGGTCCCGAGATCGGCCCAGTCGTACAACTCCTCCGCCGTCCCGAGTGGAACATAGATGCAGCCGCGCGAGTCGTAGGGGTCGATCACGTCCCCGGCGTGTATCCACACCCGCCCGTAGATGCGCATAGCGTAAGGCATCCAGGCGTCGTTTCCGAAGACGTTCCGGTAGCTGCGGGAGTAGTGATTGGGGTCTTTCTCCTCGACCTTGTAGACGCCCGCTTCCGTTTCCTCGCCCTTCCTTCCCATGGAAACCTGGGTGTCCTTCACAAGACGCCCGTTTTCGTACCAGCCCATGAATGGGAAGTTGATCGTCGCGAGGATAAACTTGCGCTTCCGGGCCGCCTGGGGGATGGTTTTGGGAAGAGGCGTCCAGTTTTTGTACGCGCTGTAATCGTTAGGGGCCTTGAGAACATCTCCCGCTCGTATAGCCTGCGAAACATGCAGCTCCGACTTGATGTTAAGCCGGGCCAGGATGTTGTAGCACTCCATAATGTCGAGGGAGGGGTCCCTGGCGATGGCCTGATAGATTTCTTCATCCGTCACCACCCGATCCGCGACGCCCATATCGGGCGGCCCCTTGGGGGGCTGCGATTGTGCGGCCGGGGCGGGCGGCGCCTTGACGATCGCAGTTTCTTCATGGCGGTTGGGGCCCGAGGCGCATCCCCACAGCATGCAGCAAACGGCCAATATTTTAAAGAATCCACGTAGACGTAAGACTTTCATAAACGCATCTCTCCCAGGGGGTTGCATCGTTGTGAAATCCGCGGCGGGTTCCGCCCGCCGCCTCGATTGGTTGAACGCGGGCATTTTAATACAAGCCCACGAGGATGCATCTAATTTTTTGTAGACGGATCGAGGGCGGGTGATAAAGTTGCCACTGCCATGAGCCGAATGTTATATGTCTCGATTATGGGAGCCATGAAGGAATGACGCAGGAATTGCAGGAAACCGCCAGCACGGAATCGATCGGGGGCGCCGTGCAGCCGGAGGGGCGCGCCGACGCCGGGCGGAGGTTGCAGTCGATCCTCCAGCGTTTTCCCCGTGGACTGAGCCTCGGCCCGGAGGACCTCGCGCTCATCGGCTGGATACATCTTTACGAGCAGGAAGCGGGAATCCAGGGGACGTCCGATGCGCGGCTCAAGTGGCTCATCTCCGAGGCGGTCCGAAGACTCGGCCTCGACGTCCAGACGCTGCAACCGAGCCAGGTGGTGCAGCGGTTCATGCGGATGGGCGTGCTGCGGGTCGCGCTCGCCGAAGGCAACCGGCGGGGATGCCGGCTCACCAGTCTCGGTCAGGGGCTCGCAAGAAATTTCGTCGACGATATCGACTACGGCTCGGAGCACCTGAGCATCCTGCTGCAATACGCTTTCGAGGAGATCCGCTCCGCCGGAAAGGAAAGCGGCGTTCCGCTCCTCAAGTATCTCAAGTATATCTTCCTCGGAGCGATACGGGAAAAAATCGAGTACAAGCTTTTGGCGATCGAGGACGATCTGGAGGAGCGGAAGAAAACGGTCAAGCAAACCTACGCGGGAAACAACGAGGCGGCCTTTGACCAGGCGGTCCAGGATGTGGAGTATTGCCGCATCGCGCTCACGGAGCTGGTGGACGCGGTGCAGGAGTCATCGGCGTGCGTGCGCCTCGAGGAGTTGCTCCACGAGCGGATGGGATGGAACGTGGAACCCGACCTCTACGAAGCCCTGGAACAATCGCTCAATTTCGTGTACATGCTTCGGGGGCGCGTCGATGCGATGCTGAAAGACGTGGTGCGGTTCATCCACGATTGCATCGCCTACCGGTCGCTGGCATTCACGGTGGACTTGCGCGACCGGATGCGCCGCATCCAGGAAAAGATCCTGTCGCACGCCCTCCACAACGACCTGCGGGCGCCCATCCTCGCCGCGCCCCGCACGCCCCGCATGGACCTCAACTGGAGCAGGCAGGAGCGGGAGCGGCCCGTGCTTCTCGATACGGAGCAGCTCAAGACCATCGAGGGGTTCCGCCCGCCGGAGCTGCCGCCCATCGAGCCGGCGTGGAAGGCCCCGCTCCTCGAAAGCGCCAGAGAGGAATGGACGCGGCTGGCCGAGGGCGGCGGGAGCGTCGAGCTTGGCGGCTGGCTGGAGGAATTCATGCGGAAGCTTCCGGAGGTTCGTGAGTCGCCCTGGATGGCCATATGGTTTTTGTCGCAGGACTGGCCCAAGTGGAGCCCTGCTGTTGCGGTGGAGCACCGGCGGGGGGAATGGGCGCCGCTCGGCGACGAATGGATGATGGAAATGATAGTAATCGCGCCCGTCGGGCGTTCGGTGGAGTAGGCCTGCATGGAGGAAGTCGAAGTCAATGAGGGGGCTTTTCCCGCCTGGGAGGACCCCTTCGATCCTCTCAGGAAAAACCCCGGTTCGGCCCAGAAGGTGGTCCACGCCCTGCTGAACGGCAAGCACATCGATTCCTTCCTTTCGGAGGAGTTCCGGTTCCTGGAGGACCACCCCGTAGCATGGGAGCGGTTCTTCGACTGGATGGGGTATCGGTTGAAGAAAAGCGAGCTCGGCGGGAGCCTTTTCTTTTTCCTGGAACCGGCTACGGACATCCCCGCGCAGAGCCGGCTCAGCCGGGGGGCCACTTTCCTCGGGCTCTACCTCGCGTGGCGTTTCTTCATGCAGGGGCCGGGCGAGGCCGACCGGGTGGGCGTCGAGGAAATTTTTCAGCGCCTCGTCAGCAGCTATCCTTTTCCGCTGCTCCGCACCATTTTCGTGCGCCGCATGGGGGGGCTGAATCCGCTCGAGCTGAGCGAAGACCAGGCGGAAAAGCTTCGCGGCTATATGCGGCGCGAGCTGGGGGATCTGGCGAAATACCGTTTCATCGACGTGCGCCCGAACATCCGCGCCGCTTGGGAGGACCTTGCCATCCACCGGCTTCCGGCGCTTCACAGGTTCTGGGACCTGGCCCTCCACGTGCGGGCGAGCGGCGGCGACGGGCGTGAGCTGGATATCGACGAAGTGGTCGCCGAAGTGTGGGGGCGCGTCGAACCGGAAGGGGAAGAGGACGAGCAATGAGCCATCCCTTTTTCCGGCCCCGCGAGGTGCACGCCTGCGCTCTGCTGCTGGTCGGCTACCGCCTCTATCCTTACGCGCGGATCGAGCTGCATCCGCGCCTCACGTTCCTCGCGGGCGGCAACGGCGTCGGCAAGACGACCCTCCTCGACGCCCTCCAGACCATCCTCATCGCGGACCAGCGCTACGTGCACATGAACGTGGCCGCCGGGCAGAACGACCGGGACCTCGGCGGCCAGATGCAGGGACGGGTCGGATGGGCGACGTTGCATCTCATGGGGCATCCGGAAGTGCGGGGAATCGGCGTGCACCTGGCCAGACGGGCAGCCGCCGAATACGTCGACGTCAAACCTTTCGCCATCATCGGGGTGGAGCCGGACAGGGAGCTTTTCTTCTCCGGAGACAAGCCGGTCATCACGGCGGACATCAAGGAGCTTGCAAGGAGTGTCGCGCGGCGCTCCCCGAAGGCTCGCGTGAAGGAGTTCGCGGCGCTCAACGATTACCACCGCTTCCTCTACGAGGAGGGGCTTATCCCCATCGACCTCTCGCGCGGCGGGCGGCGGCGCTTCTCGCTCCTCTGGCGGCAGGCCACGCAGCCGCACCTCGGCGAGCTGAACAAGTTCCTCCAGCAGACGCTTTGCCACGAACCCGAAAAGAAGCTCACGTTCGAGGACGTCGAGGGCCTCATGCGGGAGCGCATCCAGGTGGAGCGCCAGCTGCGGCGGCTCGGGGAGCTGCGGGCGCTCGACATGGAGCTGCGCGGCAAGGCCGAGGAGCTCGACCGGCATCGGCGGCGGTTCCTCGGGCTGGAGCTTGGGCAGGCCGGGCTGAAGATCGAGGGGCTTGCGCGGGAGATCGAGGAGGGGGAAAAGGAATTCAGGGAGGTGGACGAGCGCATCGCCGCCCTCAAGACGGAGCTTGACGGCATGCGCGCGACCCTCGCCGATCTGGGTCGGGAGCGGGACAAGCACATACGCGAGCAGGGGGAGTGGAGCCGCAAGTACAAGCATCATCAGGAGTATGTCGCCCTCAAGAGCCTCTCCGAGGAGCTGGAGGAAGAGCTTTCCGTGGTGCAGGAAGAAATTTTTCCTCTCGAATCGACCGTGCAGGAAATCCGGGAGGAGATCAAATACCACCGGGAAGACATGCAGGATGCCGCCAGCGAACTGGCGCGGTGGAAAGAGAAAGCGAACGACCTGGACCGTCAGGTGAAGAAGTGGAATGATTTCCAGCATGACCTCGACCACGCTTGCGACGTGTTGGGGAGGGAGATCGAAACGGCGTCGGACCTGGAGGACGCCTGGGCGCGGGCGGCCGAGGAGAAGCGCGGCGTGGGCGAGCTCAAATCGCTCCGGCAGCTTCTCGGGCAATGGGAGTCGCGCGCCAATGCGCACGGCGCCGCCGTGGATCTCGCGCGGAAAATGACGGACCCCTGGCCCGACTTTTTCGAGGGGAAGGAGATCGACCGGGGGCTGCTCGACGCCGCGCAGGCCCGCCTCCAGGAAATGGAGAGGGACATCGACGCCCGGCGCCGGGATCTTCTCGCGGAAAAGAAGCCCCTGAACGCGCTCATCGGGGAGCTTTCCAGGGGGCGGCTGCCCCTGCCCCCGGCGGCGGCGGCGCTCGTGGAGGCGGGACTCGCCTCGCCCTTCGTGAGCCGCTTCGACGGCGTGGAACTCGATACAGCGCGGGAAGCCCAGGATCTTATCGGACCGCTCGCCTACGCCATAGAGCCGCTCGCGCCGGGGTCCGGCGGAGGCGGCGCTCCCCGCGAAGACGGCGGGGCGGAGGAAGGCGCGGCGCCGCATCCCGGCCTCGCCCGGCTTGCGCGCGGCAAGGAGCCCTTCTGGCTGGTCCTCTCGCCGGAGGTCTGGAAAGATTTCCGGGTCCTTGTCCGCAACGAGCACGGCATTATCGCCGGGTTCGGGGGCGTTGGCTGGTACATGCCAAACGGTCCGGTGCGCATCGGGGCAGAGGCCCGGCGGGAGCAGACGCAGAGGGCGCAGGACCGGCTGCTCGCCATCGAGGAGGAGCTGAAGGGATTTACGGCGCGGGAAGCGTCCATTGCCCAGCGGCTGAAGGCGATCCGCAATTTCCTGCCGAAGCTCGACGCCCATGCTGACGCGGAGGCGGCGGACAGAGCCGCGCGGCTCCGCGAGCAGATTCGTGAGATCGAGCAGACCGCCCCGCGCATCGACGAGACCCACGCGCTGCTCCAAAAGCTCTTCCAGAGGAGCGAGCTTTTCAACTTTGCCCACGCCCCGGAGGAAACCGCGCGGATCAAAGAGAACATCGCAAGCGCGGAGAGGACTCGGCAGGAGATGGAGGAGAAGCTCAAGACGCTCAAGGCGCGGGAGACCGAGGCCGCGAGGGAGCAGGGCGTTCTGCAGAATCGGCTCCTCGAAATCCGGCGGGAGCTCGACCGGATACAGACAATCCGGTCGCGGATCGAGGAGGAGGAGCCGGAAGAAGTGCTCCAGGGGCTTCTCGATTTTGGCAAGCCGGAGGAGCTGCAAGAGCGGGTGAAGGAGCTCGACGAGGAGCGGGAGAAGGTGCAGGGGGCGCTTTCGCTCGGGGAGCGGGAGCACGGGGAGCTGCGGAGCCGCTGCAAGTCGCGGAGCGAATCGCTCGCGCGGCGCCGCCAGGAGTTGGAGCGCGCGCGGGCCGAAGCCGGCGCCGCCGTCGCGCGATGGAAAACGTTCTATCCGGAGGAGGAGCCGCTCGGCGTCCCGGAAGCCGAGGCGGGGGAGCGCGAAGAGCATAAGGCCGCCTGGGACGGGCTCGCGCAGACGCTGCGCTCCCGCGTGGCGGAAGTCGGGGCGCGCTACGACCTGCGCTTCCCGGAAAACGAACAGCCCGACCGGCAGGTGTTGCAACTGCTGCAACTGCTGCTGCCGCCGGGAGTCGCGCTCGACCGCCTGGAGGAGCAGTACTTGCGGTTGCAAACCGAGCTGCGGCAGATCGAGAGCAAGATCAAGGGACACGTCGAGGGCATCCGCTCCACGGTGGAGGCGGAGATTCGCCGCCTCAAGATGCACATGGCGCGGGTCAACCGCATCCTCTCCACCCTGAGCTTCGGGCGGATCAAGAAGGTGCACCTCGAAATAGAGGAGCTTCCCGCCTTTCAGGCGCTCAAACGGTTGGAAAGCTTTCTGCCGGCGATTCAAGAAGGGGAGGTCGTCACGCTCAGGGAATTCGTGGAAAAGCTGCGGGCCTTCATCCAGAAGGAGTCGAACACGGTCCTGTCGGAGGAGCAGATAGCCGACTACCGCTCCTATATCCGCCTCCGGCGGGTGATCGTAGACAGGGAGGACCGGGTGAGGGAAGGGGGCTTGTCGAGCGGGGAGACGCTTGGCGTGAACCTTGCGCTTTGCCTGTCGATTCTGTTTTTTCTGGGGAGGCAGGACGGCGTGGACAGCGACCGGGGCATGCTGATGCTGGCCCTCGACGAGGCGGAGCGGCTCGACGTGAGGGCGCTCGAAACCATACGCGGTCTCCTCGATGAGGTGCGCTGTCAGTTGACGGTCGCGATGCCCCGTCCGGTGGACGTCTCCGATTCCATCTGCCACCTGCTCACCCCTCTGAGCCAGGGGGTCACGCATGTGCACCTGTACCATCGGGGGATGGAGAAGGGGGAGGCTAATCAAACTCCTTCCCAGCCCACCTGACCCTTCCCAGAACGTATGTCTTCAGGCTCCTGCCCGGTTCTATCTCGAACTCGAAGGGCCTGTAGTCCGCCGTGTTGTCGGAGAGGCACACAAGCTTGTATCGGTCCTGCTCCTTGCTGAGCACGAGTCGCTTCATGGCGGTGCTCCCCTCGGGCATGGTGACAAGGTAAATCTGACCGCTTCGCACCTCCATGCGCTCCCCTTCGTAGGTGTCGACCAGGGCCATTTCGCCCTGGTTGACGGTGGGGCTCATGGAATCCCCCCGCACGCGGATGAGGATCAGGTCTTTCTTGCGCTCGGGCCGCTTCCCGACAAGCTTTTCGATCCACCACTGCTTGAAGGGATAGTAGTCTTCGATCTCCTCGTAGAGGATTTCGCCTTCCGGTCCCGCCGTGACGCGGGATTCCAGCAGCGGCGCGAAGTGGTAGTAGTCCTCCGTGAAGTGGGATTTCTTCTGCGCCTTGGGAGGCGCATCTCCGCCGCGCTTTACGGGGCCTTCTCCGTAAACGATCCAGTCCAGGGAAACGTCGAACTGGTGGCCTATCTTGATGATCCAGCCAGTCGGAATCTCTCCGCGTTTCCTCGCGCTCGTGACGGCCTGCCCCCGGACGCCGAGGATCTCCGCTAAATGTTTCTCGGACTTGGCTCCCGCGACATTCTTCAGGCGATTGAGAATCTCCTCGAAGTTGGCGATAGGGAGGACGTCCCTTGCGTCCATCTCTTCTTTCTCGGCTTCATCCGTCATGTTTGCTCCTGTAATGCCGCGCTGCTCCGGGTGACGGCCCCGTTTTCATCGGGGCGTTTACGGCGTTCTATTTTTTCTTTGCAGGGCGCAATGCAACGGCGCGGTCGCGCGTATATTCCGCGCCGGCAATTTCAGTGTAAGAATGCAATATTATATGGCATTTTTCAACAGGAAAGATGCTGCTTCCATTTGAGACGGAAAACAGGCGAATGGCCTTTGACAATAAAAAGTTTGTTCACGCGTTTGATGCGGGTGAAGTCCACATGGATGCATTTCTAAAATGTTTTCTGTAAGATAATTGCTTTTGTCCTCTTCCAATTCGCAATCCGTTTGATTAGTATTTAGCTCAAAAGCATGGCTGGTGAAGGCGTCTGGCGACTGCTTCCGGCGGTCATCTCAGCCTGGAAATTCCTGCGCCGCCCTGCCCGTCGTGGAGGGTTGCAGCTTTCGGAATCGCGCGGCCCGAACATCACCTTGCCTGCTCTAGGAGAACGATCCGAATGCACCGCGCCTGCGCCGCTTCACACCACGTCTCCTAATCCCGGTGGTCGGACGGCCCGTGGAGAGAAAGGAAGACAAAGCCGTTATGGATAGGCTTCGCGTGAAGGCTCTTTTCATCGAAGATGATGAAGACGACTACACGATCGTAGAGGGTCTGCTGTCGGAGATAGCGCCTCTCTATTTCAGCCTGGATTGGGTGACGACCTATGAAGAAGCCCTGGATGCGGCGCAGCGTCACTATGATGTGTTTTTAATAGACTATCGCCTTGGGGCGCACACCGGTCTGGACGTTCTGCGCGAGCTGAAGCAACGTGGCTGCATGACGCCGATGATCCTCCTGACCGGGCGCGGCGACTATAAGGTCGATATGGAAGCGATGCAGGCGGGCGCGGCCGACTATCTGGTGAAGGGGCAGTTGAGCGCTCCCCTTCTCGAACGGTCGATCCGCTATGCGGTCGAGAGGGGAAGGGCGGAAGAGGCGCTCCGGAACGCGCGGGACGAGCTGGAGATGCGGGTTATGGAGCGGACCGCCGCCCTTGCCGTGGCCAACGAAGAGCTTCGGGTCGAAATCGAGGAGCGCAGAAGAGTGGAAGATGCGCTGCGGAAGAGTTCCGAGGACATGAAGGTCTTCGCGTATTCCGTCGCGCATGACCTCAAGAGCCCGATCATCGGCATCTTTGGTTTGACGAAGCGCCTCCACGAGCGCTACGGCAATTTGTTGGACGAGCAGGGGATGCAATACTGCGAGCAGATAATGAAGGTGGCGCAGCACGTCGCCTTGCTGGTTGACAAGATCAATGTCTTTGCGGCGACGCGGGAAGCCCCGCTTGAGGTGCAGAGGATCAGCATCCCGAGCATTGTCAATGCCGTGCGGGAGGAGTTCGCGGTCCAGCTGCGAGCGCGGCAGGTGGAGCTTTCGGCCCCCTCCGGCATTGAGGAGATCGTGGCGGACAAGCTGTCGATGCTCAGGTTGTTTCGGAATTTGATTGAGAATTCATTGAAATATGGTGGAAGCGAACTCAGCCGGATCACGATCGGATTCGAGGAATCCGAAGGCTTTTACGTCCTTAGAGTGAGCGATAACGGAGTTGGGGTGAGCCCTGAGCGCTTCGAGAGGCTTTTCGGGCTCTTTCAGCGCGACAACTCCCTCGAAGGGGTGGAGGGATCGGGGCTCGGGCTCGCTATCGTTCGGGAGATTGCCCGGAGGCATCGCGGCAGGGTCTGGGCGGAGCCGGGTGCGGAGAGGGGAATTACTTTCTGCGTGGCTATTTCAAGGGAGCTTCCACAGTCCGAATGCTCTGAAGAAGGCCGGGAGTAGCGGGCTGCCGGCCTACGTTTTACAGGCCGGTTGCAGTTTGGGGGGGCAAGGCGAAGCCCGACAACGCGCTAGCTTGCTCAAGATTCCATGCTGAAGCCGGCTACGCGGAAGACCTCCTCCATGGTTGTCTGGCCGGTGTAGACTTTTTTGGCGCCGCTGAGGCGAAGGGGGTGCATCCCTTCCCGCATGGCTTGCTCCCGCAGAAGCGTTTCATCCATGTCGGGCGTTATCAGCTGCCGGAGAGTGGGGGTGATCCGCAGCATTTCATAGATGCCGACGCGGCCGAGGTAGCCGGTTTCGCGGCATTCCAAGCAACCCCTGGGTTGAAACACCGATCTCACCCCGCTTATTTTCCATGGATTCACCATTGCCCGCCAGGCTTCCTCGTCGAGTTCTCCCGGCTCCTTGCATCGTGGGCAAAGCGTCCGCACGAGCCGTTGGGCCATGACGCCGAGCAGGGTGGCGCGGATGAGGTAGTGGGGCACCCCGATGTCCATCAGCCGCACGACCGCCGAGACGGCGTCGTTCGTGTGCAGCGTCGAGAGCACAAGATGGCCGGTCAGGGCGGCCTGCACGGCCATTTCGGCGGTTTCGAGGTCCCTGATTTCTCCCACCATGATGATGTCGGGGTCCTGGCGCAGCAGGGTGCGGAGGCCCGCCGCGAAGTCGAGGCCGATGATGGGCTGCACCTGCATCTGGTTGAAGCGCGGCTCCACCATTTCAATGGGATTTTCCAGGGTGCAGACGTTCACCTCCGGCCTTGCAAGCTGCCTGAGGGTGGAGTAAAGCGTGGTCGTCTTGCCGGACCCCGTGGGGCCGGTGACCAGCACTATGCCGTGGGGGCTCTTGACCATGTCCTCCCAGATCTTCACTTCCTGGCGATTGAGGCCAAGCTCCTGGAAGCTCCTCACGGTGACCGTGGGGTCGAAGATGCGCATCACGAGCTTTTCGCCGAAGACGGTCGGCAGCGTGGAAAGCCGCAACTCCACTTCCCCGGCGTCCTGCACCTTGGTCTTGATGCGCCCGTCCTGGGGGCGGCGGCGCTCGGCGACGTCCATGCGACCGAGCACCTTGAGGCGGCTGACGACCGCCGTCATGACCACTGCCGGCAGTTGGTAAACGGGATGGAGAACGCCGTCGATACGGAATCGGACATCGCTGCTTTCCCGGCGCGGCTCGAGATGGATGTCGCTCGCCCTCTGGTCGTATGCGTAATGCAGGAGCCAGTCGACGATATTGACGACGTACCTGTCGTTGGCGTCGAGCTTCCCCGCCCGGCCAAGCTCCACCATCTGCTCGAGGTTGAGCGGGGCGCTGATGCTTGCGCCGCCTTCGACCTTTCCCACAGCTCCCTTGACGGACTCCGTCAGGGCGTAGAACTCCACAAGGTAGCGGCTGATGTCCCGCGGATTGGCCAGCACCCTGACGATGCTCCTGTCCAGGATCTTGCTCACCTCGTCTTCCCACTCTCTTACGTAGGGCTCCGCCGTGGCTATCACGGCGTAGGAGCCGTTGATTTCAAGGGGAAGTATCCTGAACCGCGCCGCGTAGGCGTAGGATAAACAGCCCGTTGCGGTCGCTACGTCCACCTTCAGCGGGTCGATGCGATGGTAGGGCAACTCCACCTTGCCAGCCAGCCAGATGGCCAGGGATTCGAGCGTGAGTTCGTCGTGGGGGGCGGCAACCCGTATGGGTCTTTGGGCTGCTACGATTTCGAGGGGATGCAGCGGCTCTTCGCCATCTCCCCGACGGGGCAGGAGGTAAATCGCCTCAGCGTCTTGCTGTGAAATCATCCCGTCGGTCACCAGATCGTCCAGAATTTCATCGAGGCTCAGTTTGCGTGCGGTGTGATTTTGACGCATGGCGTCCGTCAAAGGGGTTTCCTTCTCCTGATCTGTTAGGCGCATCTGTGCGGAATACTCCTCCCCGCGGGTCACGGATGATGCCTGCCGGCCTTGCAGCAGCCGCTTGACCGCGCTTCACTCGATAATTTCCCGGAGTTTGAGCGCCGCATCACCCAACAGTTGGATGCATATTTTGCGCCCGCTCTCAGGGATTCCGTAAAATTCCTTGACGGCGTGAAGCGAACGAGAGGGGCAGGGCGGTAGCATGCGCCCGGAGCGCGATAAAAAAAGGCGGAGCCCGAAGACTCCGCCAGAGAATTGCGCGCAAGGGACTGCCTTAGGACCGCCACTTCTTTCGGATGCCCAAAGCTGCCAACAGAACCGATCCGCAGGCGAGGAGAATGATGGAGGATGGCTCCGGAGCCGGATCGATTTCTTCGGGATCCGGGCCGGCTGCCGTTCCGGTCACTACAACATTGTCGATCCCCGCGACGGAGGCCGTACCGGACAGGAATTGGTCGTTTCCTTCCACGAGTTCAAATAGAATATTCGATGTATCTGATGTGAAGGCCGAGATATCGTAGGTTGCGGAGAAATAGCCATATGCGATCTTTCCGTCCGGCGAAGTAAGCGTCCCGTTGGTTTCGAGATCCAGCAGAGTGATCGTGAACACGGACGTCCCGTCATTTGTCAACAGGGAGATGAAACTGTCGTTGGTTGAAGTGGCGTAATCGAAATAATCGAACGCCCAATTAAAGGATATGGTCAGATAATCGAGCCCCGCTACACTGAATGATTGCTGGACCGCCGATGTCCCGCCGGACGTGTTCCATCCGAGCAGCGCATAGTAGCCGTCCATTCCCTGTATCCCCGCGATGAGCCCGGCGTAGGCCGTCTGCACGTCGCCGCTCGTGGTCCATCCAGCCATATGGTCGGTGGCGTCTTCAAAGTCGCCATTGGTTATCAAATTGGCGGACGCTGCCCCCGTCCCTGAAAACACAAATAGGAAGGCAAGGAAGATTGGAGCTATAAACCGTTTCATTTCTTTACTCCTTGTATGAAGCTGATTATGCTTTTTCGTTTGATTGTGAAATGGATATGAAAGTTTCATGCCAATGTAGGATTCTAATGAAAAACAATATTAACTGATCGATATTATGTTATTTGTATCGGTGTGGCTTTCCAGATGGCAGGAAACGAAAAAGCGCCGCATTCGGATTGCTGTAAACCGATGCGACGCCCGCTTGGTGGAGGAGAGTTAACTGGCTATTATATATGCGATTTATTGTCGGTATTTTGGCGTAAAGGAAACCGACGCTTCTCTTGCCGCTCGCCCCATTAGGCCAGCAATCTGGTCGCCTCCCTCATCAGTTCGCCTATCCTGAGTTTCTGCGGACATGCGCGCTCCGCTTGCGAGAAGTCCATGCTCGCAAGCCGCCCCCTGATCTCCGGCCGTATTTCCGCGAAGTGCGACCGGGCAAGGTCCCGCTCTCCGTAGCTGTGGTAGTACATCAAATATCGCATCACATCTCCAATCGGAGCGTGGTCGGCCAGGGTGGATTCGCACCGGTCGGCGCAGCCGGCGCAATACCCGTGGGATGTGTCCCGCGCATAGCGGTTGAGCAGGTTCAGGTTTTCGCCGGAGAGCTTCGTCTGCTGGAGAGATGCGGCGATGTTCGACATTAGAATGGACATGTTGGGCATCTGGGAGCATATGCTGGCGATGTTCGGATTGGTCCACACGGCCCGGAGCTTCGCCTGCTGCTCGGTGAATCCCTGTTGCATGAACTTCCCGGCCATTTCGAGCTCCGTTTCGCTGTCCACCCGTACGGACCCTCCGCCCTGGGTCTTCATCGCCGTGAGGCCGATTCCCGCCTTCACGCAATCGTCCACGGCGGCTTTCATCTGATCCGTTCCCATAATGCGGTAGTTGTAGGTCATCATTATGCCGTCGATCCAGCCCAGTTTGGCCGCCCCGGAAAGGAGCGTCTCCATGTTCTTGTGCGTGCTGAAGCCGAAGAACTTAATTTTCCCCTGGGATTTGGCTTTTTCCGCCCACGCCTTCGCATCTTTGTCCACTTCCGAGAGGGAGCTTACGGCGTGGATGAAGTAGAGATCGACATGATCCGTCCGGAGCTTTTCCAACGACTGGTCAAGAAATTTGGTCATTGCCTCCGGGCCGCGCTCGTAGCACTTGGTGACCAGGAAGACGTCCTTGCGAGCGTCGGGGTTCTTGGCAAGAAACTGCCCGATTCCGGATTCGCTCTTTCCCCCCTCGTACACCGCCGCCGTGTCCCAGTAGTTGACGCCGTAATTGAGGGCTTGCCTCAGCAGCAACTGGTTGGACGGGACGTCGAACATTCCTCCGAGGGCCAGGCAAGAAACCTCCACGCCCGTCTTGCCGAAGGGACGCCTGGGAGTGGATGGCTTTTCGGGTTTTTGGGCGTCCGGGGACGGGGCCGCCGGAGCCTGAGCCAGGGCGCCGGATGCGCAGGCGAGAGATCCCGCCCCGATGGCCCCGGCCGTCATAAGAAAGCTGCGACGCGAAAGATCCTTCGTTGATTCCATTGCTTCTCCTCTCGGCGTAAGTAAAAGGTTGCAGGCCGCCGTGCCCGGGCTAATTCAAAAAAAGGTCCATGGCTCCAAAGGCTAGGGAAGCAGGGATCGATCCCTGCTCCGCGATTCGTTCTCCGCGGAAACCCGGATGGCGCGCTGTCCGTGCACCGGACATTCATGTTCGCAAACGCCGCATCCGATGCACCGCTCCGGGTCCACCTGCGGGCGCTGGAGCCGGATCTTTATTTCAAAAACGGAACCGGGCGCTGGCGGCGTCTTCCATGATAGCCCCGGCGCCAGGGTCACTGTCCCGCCGGTGTTGTCGATGATGAGCATCGGTTTCTGTTCCGGTTCTCCACCGGCGGCAAGAAAATAGTCGCCCGTGGCGAACCGGCCTGGCGGAAGCCCGCCGTTCGCGACGGCCACTTTGCCGCCGTCGATCTCCCCCGCCTTGAAGACGCCTCCCCTCACCGTGGCGTAGTGCTCCTGAGTGAAAATAGCCTTGGGGCTCACAGGGCAGTTTTCCTGGCACACGATGCAGGGCCTGTCCATCGCCCACGGCAGGCAGCGTCCCCGGTCCACGAAAGCCATGCCCATCCGGATGGGGCCGGCGCCGGCAAATGGGCCCCGTCCGAGCTTTTCGTCCGTGGTGAGCGGGCGGATGGCCGCCGTCGGGCACACATGCCCGCACGCGATGCAATTGAGGCGGCAGCCGCTCGAGCCGATGCGATAATTGAGCAGCGGGGTCCAAAGCGCCTCCGCCCCGCCTTCCATCCCGGCGGGCTGGATGATGTTTGTCGGGCAGACGCGCATGCACTGCCCGCACTTGATGCACCGCGTCAGGAAGTCCGCTTCGGGAAGCGCGCCGGGCGGGCGGATGAGTGCCGCGCTCCGGTTTGTCCCGAGGATTCCCCCAAGCCGGAAGAGCGGCGCGGCCGCCGCTCCGGATGCTATCGTAAGGAGCGCCCCCCGGCGCGAGAGGTCGGGGAGGGCCGCCTCGCCCGAGGCCGAAGGCCCTGTCCGGTAGCCGATCATGCCGTGTTCGCAGTCGTCCAGGCAGTTCATGCAGAGCACGCACTCGTGGGCGCGGATCAGGCCCGCCGGCTCGCACCCGCCTTCGCAGTTCGCCTCGCAGAGCTTGCACTGCTTGCAGACGTCGCGCGATTTGCCCACCTTCCAGAGCGCGAACCACCCGAGCACCCCGTAGAGCGCCCCGAGGGGGCAGAGGAAACGGCAGTAGAAGCGCGGGGTTTTGAGGTTGAGAAGGAGCGCCGCGATGAAAATGGCGCCGATCAGCCCTGCGCCCTCATAATATCTTTGGCTCGGCGAAACGCGGCCCGCAGTCGCGTCGGCGAGCGGCAAAAGGACAAGGTTCACGGAGCGGTGGATGAGGGGGATGGGGTCGAGAAGCCCCGTTTGGAGCGTGGCTCCGATCATCCTGTCCACGGCGGTGAAGTAGGCGAGCGCGCCCCACGCCGCGAGGAAGGCCAAGAGCGTTCCGTAAGCCTTCCGGGGGCGGTCGATGACCTTGAGGAGCGAGAGCGCCGCGACCGCAATGCAGCCAGCCGCGAGGAGAGCGAGGAGCACGCCGCCCCCGAGGGCGCTCCTCACGATCCTGGTTACGAGCCCCGCTCCGGCGGCGGAGAGGAGGAACGCCAGTACGTAATACTTGAGCGCCTGCCAGCGGCTGTAGCGGTTCAGCTCGATGCTTCGGGAGAGTCGCCCGCCGCGCCGCCCCAGGTAGCCCACGAACTGGTGCAGCGCACCAAAAGGGCAGACCCAGCCGCAGAAAAACCTCCCGAAAAGGATGGTAAGGGCCACCGTGACGAGGGCCCACGCGAGGCCAGAGTAGAGCGCGCCGGTCGTCAACGCGGTCCCGAGAGCCACGAGGGGGTCCAGTTGGAGGAGCCAGTTGACGGGCCAGCCCCTCAGCTTCCACCACTCTTCCCCGAGCGAACTCACGATGCAGAACCACAGGAAGAGAATCACGAAAAAAATCTGGCTGATGCGCCTGACGGTTACGATCCGCATCGCGGTTTCCTCGGGCTAGCGTCTGGTCAGGATTGTCATTGCAGGTTGGGATGAGCGAATGCGAATCCCAACAAGAGCCTGCGCCTCTGTCGGGGGTCGCCGCAGTTCACCCCAATCTATCCATGCCCAACACGTAAAATGCAGGTTGTCAGCCCGCATCGACGCGGAAGGGGTTGAGAGCCTTATAATTGGCGGAGCCCACGCCGGCTGCCTCCGCCTTCAAGAGAAACGGCAGGTCGGACGCGGACCTGTCCAGAAGCTCCGCCCCGAAGGCGTCCACTGCCACCTGGTCCGTTCCGGCGATCATCATGCCCGTCGGCTTGAGGTCGGAGAGCGACCCGCCCGTAGGGCCGTTGGTCATCATCGCCGTAACGCCGTCGAGGATGACCAGCGAAGGCTTCACCATCATGGCGAGTTCCGTGATGATGGTGTGGACGTCCTGGTGGAAGACGTTGCGCCGTCCTCCGAGGAGGCCGTACCAGTTTTTCATGGTCATGGAAGCGCCGCTTCGGTGGTGGTCCTTGAGGGGAGCCGCGCCGATCACCTTGTCGACCCCTTCAAAGGGGGCGCGGAGAAGCGGCCAATCCTTTATCAGCTTTCCGCCGGGGAGCGTGAAACGGTGGAAGTATTGCTCGCGCGGCGGCATCACAACGGCTCCGGCGTTTTTTGCGGCTTCGGCTATTCCGGTCAGCGCGAAGCAGCTTTCCGGATCGTTGATGGGGTTGTCCGTTACGACCACCGAAGCCGCGCCGGCCTGAAAGCAGAGGCGCACGATCTCCGAGAGGAGTTCGGGGTGCGTCGTCGCGCAGAGGACGGCCGGGGTGGCAAAGGCGGCGTTCACCTTGACGAGCACTCGGTCGCCCTTCTTAATGAAAGCCTCCATGCCCCCGAGGGGCTTGACCGCCGCCTGGAGCAGCTTGGCCCGGTCCGATCCGTGCGCTATGCTCATCTTTCCTGTCATGCCGGGGATGGAAAAGTCGGGGAGGCCGGTTGCGCCTTCCCCTGCCGCGCTTTCGCGTTTGGGGCCCTCGCCGTCGTAGATGCCATAACCGAGGGCTCCCGCCGCCGCGATGGCAATGCCGGCCCGCGCCGCCCGGACGAGAAAATTTCTGCGGCTGATCGCTTCCGCGTCCGGGGCTCCGGATGGCGCTTCCCGTCGAACGTCTTTCGGGTCTTCTGTCATGGGGCGGCCTCGACGAATTTTTTGTAGAGCATCACGGCCAGCCGCTCCGCCGCGGCCTTGTCGCCTGCCTCGTGCACCCCGGCCAGGATCTTGCCGTGCGTGAACATGACGTCGTACACTCCGAAGATTTCGACCGCCGCGACGCCCGGAATTTGCGCGGCAATCCGCACGTCGGAGCCGCCGTTTTCAAGGAGGAACCTATGGTATGCATCGGCGAGCGCGGAAGCTTCTTCGGGCGCGCTCCGTGAAGACAGGTAGCCGGTCACGGTCTGGCCGTCCAGGGCGTAGGCCGCCGTGAAGACGTTGTCGAGCCGGTCGAAGCCGAAAACATCCTTCGCAAGGAGCGCGACGCTCCCGGCGTCCAACCCCTCCGTGGGGAAGAGGGCCATTTCGCCGACCGCGCCCGATTCTTTCTGCTCCTTGCCAACAACGCCCTGGGCGAAGGCGAGCATCCCAGAGCTTGCTTCCTCCGAATCCGAGGCCGCCACTATCTCTATATAGCGGTCGCCCCGCACCAGAAAGACCGCGTTGGGGGTGCGGTACGCAAACTGAGCGAGGTCGATGTCCCGGGCGTCGGCGCGTCTTTGCGCGCTATAGACGGCGAACGCCTCCCGCTCCCCGTCCATCTGATAGATAAAGATTTCCAGCCAGGATTGCCGGTCGCCGTCCTGCGCAAAGCGCTGGCAGTGGAGCTTCTGAAACCCGGAGGAGAGATACAGTTCGGCCTTGCCGTCTATTTTGTCGGAAAGGTTTTCGGGGCCGAAGACTTCGGCGTGCGTGAGCGGCTTCCAGCCGTCGGGGACGGGGATTTGAAACGCCGCCTGGGATGTGGCCGGCGCCTGGCCGGGGGCCATGGAGGAGGATGCCGGCTCTTCCGGAGCAGCGGCGGTGAAAAGACTCGGGTCGTAGCGGCCCTGCTTCAGAAAGACGCCCACCGCGACAAACGCCAGCACAAGCAATATGACGCACCCGATGAGCGTTTCCCTATTGGAGCGGGTTGTTGCGGTCAACGACGCCTCCTGCATCGGTCGAAGGCTCGAAGGGGGCGGCGGGATTTTGGCTGCCGCCGCGCCTCCCAGCCGGGTTTGCCATCATGCCATGCTCATTGCCAAGCATCATAACAATACGATTCCGAGGAGGCAAGCCGCCGCATTGCCCACCCGGATCAAGAGAATGCCCGGCGGTCTGGAGCGGGGAAAAAGGCGTCCTGGGGGCGCCTTCTTTCTCCCGCATGCGGACGAAAGGGCGGCAATTTTACTTCGGGGGCTTCTATGAAGCGTTTCATTGGGTTGCCATATCAGAGCTGTAATGTGGCTACTATGTGATTAAAAAAGTTGTCTTTTCTCTTTTCACCTGAAGCGAAATGGCTGCTTAAATAAAAGCTTTTCATGGCAAATACGGAATTTTTCTCTAATGCCGGGACCCCGATGTGACGATATAGATGCATGAAATCGGATACCGCACCTGCGCAAGGTCTGAACTTTGTCATCTTCACGCGCTCCATTTGTTGAATCGTCAGCATCCCTATAGTGCAGGCGCGGCGGTTTGCACCGTCTCTTCGGTGCGCTGCGAGATGCTTCCAATAAACCCTGTTCGGAAAGGTATTGCATGCGAAGTATGAGTCTCTCCACGAAACTTGTTTTTGTTGGAATTCTTATCGTACTGGTTCCCGCCCTTGCCATCGGGTCTTTCTGCGTCGTGAAATCCGGGTCCACGCTGGAAAGCACGCTGGAGAGGCAATTGTCCGGAACGGCTAAAAATCTTGCGGATATGGTGGAATTATCGCTTCTGCAGGAAATGGATATGGTGAAGGAACTGTCCATTGGGCTCACGACAAGGGACGTTGCGTCCAAGGTGGCCCGAGACGGTCTGGATGCCTCCGCGGCAGACGTCAAGAGGCTGGAGGGAAAGCTCGCAAGCGCCTTGAACGATGTGGGGAAGAACTATGAAAACATCGCGGTCGCGGACCGCTCCGGGGTCGTCTATGTGGATGCGATGGATTCAAAAACCCGAGGCATCAAGCTCGGTGATCGCGGGTACATCAAGAAGGCGCTTGGCGGAGAGGTCGTTGTCGGGGATGTCGTGAAGTCTAAAGCGAGCGGAAACCTCATCCTGCCCATCGCGGCGCCGGTCCACAATGCCCAAAAGGAGGTCGTCGGGGTCTTGTTCGTAGCCCTGAAGATCGACTTTCTCGTGGATAAAGTGATTACGACCAAGGTCGGGAAGTCGGGCGTCGCCGTCATAATGGATGCAACGGGAATGACCATCGCCCATCCCAATAAAGACCTCGTCATGAAGGTGGACATCACCAAAACGCCGGGTATGGAAGATGTGGCGAAAGCCATGCTGAGCGGCGCCTTCGGAGTCCAGAGGTACGTGATTAACGGCGTGCACAAGCTTGGGGGCTATGCTCCCATACCCGTGACCCACTGGTGCGTTATGGCCGCGGTTGAATCCAACGACATTCTTTCGCCTATATACGAGATGAGGAACCGGATATTTGTCATTGGCGGGGTGTTTCTTGTCCTTGTGGCTGTTATGGTGTTTTTCCTCGGGCGGAAGCTCTCCATCCCGATCACCCAGGCGGCCCTCGGCCTCTCCTCCGCTTCGGAGCGCATAAAAAGCGCCTCTTCGGTGGTGGCCGAATTGAGCGAACAGCTGGCTGAAGGAACGTCGGAGCAGGCGGCTGCGGTCGAGGAGACGTCTTCCTCGCTCGAGGAAATCGCATCGATGACGAAGCAGAACGCCGAAAGCGCAACCGGGGCGAACCTCCTCATGCAGGACGCCAACAAGGCCGTTCGGGAGGCGAATGACTCCATGACCGGGCTCACCGCATCCATGGGAGAGATTTCGAGCGCCTCCCAGGAAATTCAAAAGATCATCAAGACGATCGACGAGATAGCTTTTCAGACAAACCTCCTGGCGCTCAACGCCGCGGTCGAGGCCGCCAGGGCGGGGGAGGCGGGAGCGGGGTTCGCCGTCGTCGCGGATGAAGTGAGGAACCTTGCCATGCGCGCGGCGGAGGCGGCGAAGAGCACAGCGGGACTCATCGAGGGGGCTGTCAAGAAGGTGAAGGAAGGCTCCGACCTCGTCGACAGAACATCCAAGGCTTTCGACGGGGTTTCGGAAAGCGTCCGGAAGTCGGGCGAACTGGTGGCGGAAATCGCGGAGGCTTCCCGTGAGCAATCTCAGGGGATATCCCAGGTCAGTTCGGCGGTTGGGGAAATAGACAAGGTTGTTCAGCGCAACTCGTCGAGCGCGGAGGAGTCCGCCGCGTCCTCTAAAGAGATGAGCGCCCTGGCCCTGCGCATGAGCGATTATGTTTCGAGGTTGATGGAACTGGTGGGTGGAGACAAGCAGCCCGCGAGGCAGGAACGGGAGATTCGGGATATAGTGGAAGCCAGACGGGACGCCCTTTCTTCACCCGGTGGAAGAGTCGCTGCAACGGGCGCTGGGGCTTCTGGAAGAAAGGCTTTGCCACACTACAAGAAAAAGTCCGAAGGGGGTTTTGGAACTACCCTTAGTCTTAGTGATGATTCTAATGATTTCAATGACTTTTAGGCATGATCGGGCCCATTGGCCAATGCCGCAGCCGGGACGCCCCGGCTGCGACGTGTATTATGGTTTCGCTTCAATGTCGCCGGGAGGGTCGTTCGCGCCGCACCCGGCTTGGCCTATTTCAGGCCTGTCCGCGCTTTCCCATTGATATGTCTTGTAAAATATTTGCATGGTCATTCCGTGGAGTTCTTTGTTCTTCTCGTGGGAGCGCTCGTATGAGGCCGTTTCGTCCTAATGTCCCACTACCCCGGCTCAAAAATAGAGAAGTCTTGTTTGATCCATACTTTTTTTGTTTCATTTCGGAAAAAAATAATTGACTGCGATGTTAGGTGAAGCTATTAAATAGCTGCAATATGACTTTAATGTGATTAGGCGTCCGCCAGACAACTGCATCGTTTCCTTTTTGGGACTCCCCTGGCGGGATGGGTTTTGGAGCGCGGCGGCAGCGCGAAGCCCATCCTTGTGGAGGGGCGCGCCCCGACATAGGCGCGTTTGTGGGAGAGGGTTGGTATATGAAGAGCATCTGTACGCTTAGGACCATGCTGAGACGAAACCTGGAACGCAACCCCGGCGCAACGGCGCTCATCGAGGGGGACCGGCGGTGCAGCTACGGGGAGTTCGTGGACCGCGCCTATAGAATGGGAAATGCGCTGCTGGCGCTGGGGCTCAAGAAAGGGGACCGGGTGGCCATTTTGAGCCGCAACAGCATCGAAAACGCGGAGTCGTACTTCAGCATTCCCTGCGCGGGGTTGGTCCTGGTGATGATAAACTTCCGGTTGGCCCCGCCCGAGGTCCTGACGATAATGGAGGATTCCCAAGCCTCGGTCCTCATGGTCCACGAAGAGTATGTCGGTCTCGTGGAGGAAATCCGGATTGCCCTGAATCTGGTGGAGCATTTCGTCTTTATCGGGGACAAGGCAAAGACGCCAGGAGGATGGCTCCACTATGAAACGATGATAGATCAAGCCGCCTCCGGCGAGCCGGACGCCGACGTCACGGAAGACGACCTCGCGGCGCTCATGTATACGAGCGGCACCACCGGCGCTCCGAAAGGCTGCATGGCGACGCACCGCAACTACTACCACACGGGCAGGAGCCTCAATCTGGCTCTCGGGACGCGCCGGGGCGATATCGGGATCGTTGCCACTCCGCTCTTCCACGCGACGGGGCATTCCGTCCTGATGAACAGCGTATTCGGGGGCATCCCGACGGTCATTATGTCCCGTTGGGACGTCGAGGATTTCATGACGCTGGTGGAAATGCATCGCGTTTCGCTGGGAATGCTCGCCACCCCGATGCTCCAGTTCCTTGTCGACCACCCCAGGCTGGGGGAGCACAACATGAAGAGCCTGAGGAAAGTGCTTTTCGCGGGAGCTCCCGTCACTCCGGTGGTATTTGAAAAAGCTATCGGCCTTCTCGGAAATGTTTTCGTGCACCCGTTTGGAACCACTGAAACCGTCGGCACGGTGACCATGCTGGACACCGAAGACGTCGCCGACGCCCTTGCGGGCGGCGACCGGGAGCTTCTAGGGTCGTGCGGCAGGTCGTTTATCGACATGGAGGCGGTGGTGACGGATGAGACCGGCGCCCCCGCGAAACCGGGTTCCGTGGGAGAGCTCAAGGTGCGCGGACTCGGCAACACCCTCGGGTATTGGAACAACGAGCGGGAGACGAAGAAGGCTTTCAAGGACGGGTGGTTTCATACCGGGGACCTCTGCCGAATGGACGAGCGGGGGTTTTTTTATGTCGTCGGCAGGAAGAAGGACATGATTATCACGGGTGGCGAGAACGTCTATCCCGCGGAGATAGAGAACGTGCTTTACAAACACCCGGCTGTCGAGCAGGCTGCGATCATTGGCCTGCCGGACAAGAAGTGGGGTGAGATCGTCACGGCGATTATCGTGAAGAAGGCGGGCTCCCGGGTTACGGAAGAGGAACTGCGGGGCTTCTGTAGAGGCGAGATCGCCGGGTATAAGGTGCCTAAAAAAGTTTTCTTCATCGACTCCCTGCCCATGAGCGCGTCGGGGAAACTGCTCAAAAACAAGCTGAAGGAGCAGTTGGCTCGCATGCTGGAGCGCGAAGGCGTCGGGTGCGGGGCCGCCTGATTCTTTTCGCGGGAAACGGTTGTTGTGCGCCCAATATCCCGGACCCGCATAAAGCCTGGTCCGGGGCTCGCAGCTATTCGCCTCGGGCGGCCCTTTCTTTCTTTGTTCTTGCAACCCTTCCTCCGGCCCCTTTCGTTTTGGGCCGTTAAATCGCTGTTCTGCCTGGGCTTTTCTTGAGATCAACATTTTTTTATAAAAAATGCTTCGCTCCATACCTTTTCCTTGACAAGTTCTCCATTATGTCATATTGGATGGCTGTATTGTAGCTACAATATAATCAGCTTTGAGCTGAACGCCGAATAGGCGGAGAAGCGGATGGCCATCAAATTTTATCATGCGAATCTCATCAGGCGGACGATGGCGCCCGTCATCTTACACGATCAGCTCCGAGTCGGGCGATTGCACGGGGGGGAATATGGCGTCGTTGCAGAAGGGCGCGCGGTGCGTTGATGCTTGCTGGGAGTGAATTTCGACGACCGGCGCGCGGCTCCACTCCTTTTGCCGCATAGCGGCCTTGCTTTATTGAGGCGGATGAGCGGCGAGGCGTCGGGGAGTTTTGCGACGCGTGCATCTTTCCCGCCCCTATCCTCAATGAAGCGATTCTCGTTTTAATATTAGGAGACAACGTCATGTCTGCTGCTACTGGAGATCATCTTTTCGCCAATCCCATGCCCGCGGGCCTGGGCGCGCTCGCCATGGCCTGCTACGGGTTTTTTGCGATCCTTTCCGGCAACGTTACTCATGACGCGGCGCCTCTTTTGTGCATCTGGCTTTTTGGGGGATTCCTCATCCAACTGGTGGTTGCCATTATAGAGTTCCGTGACAAGAACCTTCCGGGGGCCAACGTGTTCCTGGTGTTTTCCTGCGTTTTCATGTTGGTGGGGGGCGCCAGCGCGGCCGCCAAATATTTCCTCCACCATGCCGAAATGCCTTTCGATCCGGTCATAGAAGGGTGGCTGTGGCTAGGAATCGGACTGTGGCTTTTCTTTATCATGCCTTGTTTTCTAAAGAGCCCGCGGATTCTTTTCTTCCTCGGCTCCTTGCTGTGCATAACCACGGCGTGCATTGTCGCGCTCGATTTCGGCGTGACCGTGGGGCGTCCCATGATCGCCAAGGTCGGGGCGTATTGTTGCTTGGGGGCGGGCACGCTCGCCATCTACCTGTCGGGGGCCATTGCGGTCAACACCCATTTTGGCAGGCAGATTCTGCCGGTGTCCTCGCCCCTGGTGAAATGATGTTTCAAGGCAGTGTCTATTTATTTCAAGATTTGGAGGTTTACAGATGAGCATTAAAACGATCGGAGTAGTCGGCGCGGGCGCCATGGGAACGGGCATCGCACAAGTTGCGGCCATGGCCGGATACAATATCATCCTGCGCGATATCGACATGAAGTTTGTCGACAACTCCGTCAATAACATGGACAAGTTCATGGCCCGCTCCGTGGAAAAGGGAAAGATGACGGAAGAAGCCCGTCAGGCGACCCTTGCCCGCATCAAGAAGACCGTCCTCCTCGAGGACATGGCGGAAGCCGATTACGTGATCGAAGTCGTTATCGAGAAGATGGACCTGAAGAAGGAAGTGTTCCAGGCTCTCGACAAGATCTGCCGTCCGGAAGTCATCCTGGCGTCCAACACCTCCTCCATGTCGATTACGGCCATCGCGGCTTGCACCAGCAGGCCGGACAAGGTTTGCGGCATGCACTTCTTCAACCCGGTCCCGCTCATGCGGTTGGTCGAGGTCATTCGGGGCCTCCAGTCCTCCGACGAGACGATCGCGACGGCCAAGAGCATCGCGGAGTCCTTTGGCAAAAAGACCATCGAAGTCAAGAAGGACGTCGCCGGTTTTGTCGTCAACCGCATCATGACGCCTCAGTTCATCGAAGCCGCCCGCCTGCTCCAGGAAGGCGTCGCCTCCGTCGAAGACATCGACACGGCGGTGAAGCTCGGGCTCAACTACCCGATGGGTCCCTTCGAGCTGATGGACTACACCGGCATCGATATCAGCTACTACGTCATGGAGTACTTCGCGTCGGAGCTCGCCAATCCGAACTACGCTCCTCCGCAGATCATCAAGCAGATGGTGCGCGCCAACCGTTTGGGCAAGAAGACGGGCGGCGGTTTCTACTCCAAGTAGCATTATTGCTCTTGACGGAGGCGGGCGGCGATATGTTTGGCGGCCGCCTCCGTTCCGGACGTCCCGTCCGCATCCGATATTCGGGGCGGGCGGGTCGCCTTTCGCGGCGGCGGAGCTTTACGTTTTACTGTCATTCCTACAGCTGAACCGGACCGATTTACATCCGACTCCATCTTCGTCTCTCTATTGTTGCTCCGTTTCTATCGTTCGTGGTTTTTCCCGGAGGGGTTTGGGCCTTTATGCGAGGGGCGTTTCTGCGGCTTGAATTTTTTCCCGCTAATCCGGGTGGTTTTTGCCGGACTGGCTGCTGGCGAGGGAACAGGCCGTTTGCTTTTCTGGAAAATTTTTCTTGACACACGATATAGCTATATAGTAACTACATTACAGCTACAGTTTGAACACAGGCTGACTACGGATTTAAACAGGCTTGAATCTTGGGTGATAGTTTAATAAATTATTTAATTAATTAGATGGAGGAATTGCATGGAGAGATGGAAAACACTTGAGCGCACCCCCGCACCTGCATTGATCCCCGCCTTTGGGGCGCTGTCGGGAATAAGAGTCCTGCTGACCGGCAGCATCGTGGCGGCCCCCTTCGCCGCCACGATGATGGCTGAAAACGGCGCGGAAGTCATCCATGTCGAGCGTCCCAACATAGGCGACCCCTTCCGCACCCAGGCGCCTGTCATCACGCACAATGACAACGGCGGGGAATATCCCTTCAAAATCGCGGCGCCTGAAGTGCCGATGAACGAGAAGGTGAGCACCGGGTGGGTCCAGGAAGGCCGGAACAAGCTCAGTCTCGCGCTCGAAGTGAACCTCAGCATTCCGGAAGCCAGGGACATCTTCCTCTCCCTTATCAAGAACGTGGACGTCTGGATCGAGAACATGGTCTGGCTCGAGAAGCTGGGCATCAACGATCAGATGATGTTCGACGTGAATCCCAAGCTGGTCATCGCTCACGTGAGCGGTTTCGGGCGTCCTCAGTTCGGCGGCGTCCCCACGGAATGCGACCGTCCCTCCTATGACCCCATCGGCCAGGCGGAAGGCGGCTACATGTACATCAACGGCTTCCCGGAGCCTATGCCCCCCGGCCACGCCTCCTCGTTCATGAACGATTACATCAGCGCGATGTTCTGCCTGAGCGGCGTCCTGATGGCCTACATCAACGCGCAGAAAACGGGCAAGGGGCAGGTTGTCGACGTGGCGCAGATCGAGTCCATGAGCAAGTGTCTGAACGACCTGTTCATCAACTACAACACTCTTGGCATGGTCAAGACCCGTCAGGGCAACAAGGTGCCGATCTTCCAGCCCGCGAACCTCTACAAGACCAAGAACGGCTATCTCTACCTCGGCGCTTACGGCCCCTTCGTTTACGCCCGCGCTCTCAACGCCATGGGCATCGACGTGGAAAAGTATCCGCACGACAAGGCCGGCGCCTCCAGGGAAGCCATCAACTCCGAGCTGGGCCTCGAGCTGCACCAGGTCGTCTGCGACTGGATGGCGGCCCGCACTTCCGAGGAGGGCGAGGCGATCCTGAAGTCGAAGAAGGTGCCCTGCGCCATTCCGAAGACCGCCGCGGACCTTTCCAAGAGCGAGCACTACGCCAAGCGCGGCAACTGGATCGAGGCCGAAGACCAGACGCTCGGCAAGGTAATTAAGGGCTTTGGGTTTGTCCCCAAGATGAGCGAGACGAAGCAGACGGTTTGGCGCGGCGCTCCCCGCCTCGGTCAGGACACCGAGGACATTCTCAAGAAAATTATCGGCTACAGCGACAGCGAGTTCGCCGCCCTGAAGGGCAAGGGCGTCATCGACTAGCGTCTTGTCAGAGATGTTTCCGCAGGTTGGGGTGAACGAACGCGAACTCCAACAGGAGCCTGCATCCGTGTTGGGGTTGGCCGCGGTTCACCCCAGCCCGCGGCCAACCTGTAAAATGAAGGCTGGCAGCCCACTAGGGAATGGCGTCTTCGCGAGTGAAAGCGAATTGTTCTATCTCTACTTCCAATAAATGAAGTTAGTGAGGAAAAAATGAAGGAAATCACCACGGTAGGAGTTGTCGGGGCTGGAAACATGGGTTCCGGCATCGCGCAGAAGCTGGCTCAAGAGGGCCTGAACGTAATCATGGTCGACACCAAGCAGGAGTTTGTGGACCGCGGTCTTGGCATCATCCGCAAGATCCTCGGCCAGGGCGTCGAAAGGAAGATATTCACCCAGGAGCAGGTGGACGCGACTTTGGGCCGTCTTACGGGCAGCGCTGACATGAAGTCGCTTGCCAACGTGGATCTGGTCATCGAAGCGGTGTTTGAAGACGAGAAAGTGAAGAAAGACCTCTTCCAGACCCTCGACGCCGTATGCTCCCCGGAAACCATCCTCGCGACGAACACCTCCAGCTACTATGTCTCCGAGCTGGCGAAGGCGACGAACCGGCCTGACCGTTTCGTCGGCATGCACTACTTTTTCCATCCCGCGAAGAACCGCCTTCTCGAGATCATTCCCCACACCGGAACGAGCCCCGAAACCGTCAAGATCGCCCTGGAAGTGGGTCGCCTCCATGCCAAGACCAATATCGTCGTGGGCGACGCTTCGGGTTTTTGCGTGAACAGGTTTTTCTCCCCGCTGTTGACCGAAGCCATCCATTGCCTGCACGAGAAGGTCGCCAACATCCCCACGATAGAAGTCGCGGCGAAGAAGGCCTTCGGGATCGGCATGGGTCCTTTCGAGCTGATGAACGTCACCGGCATCCCGATCGAGTTGCACGCCTCGACGACCTTCGGCCGCGAGCTGGGCACGCTCTATGGCACGCCTCCGATGCTCAAGGATCAGGTGGAGAGCGGCAAGCTGTGGGACCTCACCGGCGATGTGGATGAGTCTAAGATCGAAGCGGTCCAGGACCGCCTCTACGGCGCATGCCTGGGCGCCGCAGCGGCCCTCGTGAGCGAAGGCGTGGCCTCCGTCGAGGACACCGATCGCGGCGCGAAGGTCGGCCTCCGCTGGAGACTGGGCCCCTTCGAGATCATGAACCGCATCGGCGTAGAGAAGAGCTACAACCTGGTGCATGCGATGACCGAGCGCTACGCCGACTTCAAGATGCCCGAGATCCTCATCAAGCAGCGTGAGCTTGGCAAGCCCTTCGCATTCAAGTTCGTCGACCTGGACGTGCAGGACGGAATCGCCACCATCACGATCAACCGCCCCGAGGCGCTGAACGCCCTCAATGAAGTGACGGTCGGCCAGATCGACGAGCAGTTCACCAAGGCCGAGAGCGACCCCGCGGTCAAGGCGATCGTGTTCCGCGGCGCTGGGAAGGCTTTCGTCGCTGGCGCCGACATCAAGTATTTCATCGACAACATCAAGAATAACAACATTGACGCCACCGCGGTGTTCACGAGAAAAGGCCACGAGCTTTTCCTCCGCATCGAGAACTGCCCGAAGATCACCGTGGCGGTCCTGGATGGGCTTTCCATGGGCGGCGGCAGCGAGCTTGCGCTCTCCTGCCAGGCCATCGTGGCGACCCCCGCTGGCTCCATGGGCTTCCCGGAAACCGGCATCGGCATCTTCCCCGGCCTTGGCGGCATGATCCGCTCCGCGCGCCAGCTCGGGACCGAGCTTGCCAAGTACTACGTCTTCACGGGCAAGAACATCAACGCCCAGGACGCTTATGACCTCGGCATTTTCACCAAGCTTGTCCGTCCGCAGGAGCTCGAGAGCGCCATCGCGGAAGCGTGCGCCGGTCCGAAGCCCGACAAGTACCGCAAGCGCGAGATCCCGGCCCGCTTCGCGGAGCTGGCTAAGACCTGCTCGGCGGAAAACGTCGCGGCGCTTCTTTCCGGCGGAAAGCTGGAAGGCGTCTCCGAAGCGGTCGCCGCTTCCGCGGCGAAAGCCATCTCCCGCAAGGCCCCGCTCGCCCTCAAGAAGGCGAACGAGCTTATCGACGCGCAGCAGAAAGTGTCGATCCCCGAGGCGGTCGAACTGGAGCTGGCGGACCTGCACTACATGTTCTCCACGGAGGACGCTCTCGCCGGTCTCTCTTCGGTCGGCAAGAAGCCTCCGCAATATCAAGGAAAGTAAGGCGAACGCCTACTAGACCCGGGCGCCCCGCGTCGGGCGCCCGATAAAGCGCACTGCAAGCTGCATTTCAAATCAATGGAGGTTCTACAGAATGTTTCAGAAAGCGTTTATTCCCTATAAAGGCTACTACGCAACTCCCTTCTGCAAATGGCAGGGCAGCTTTGCAAATGAGAATTCGATCGTGCTCGGCGCCGAGACCGCGAAGCGCTGGTTTGCCTCCAAGGGCTGGGAGCCCACCATTTACGACTACACCTACTTCGGCATCTCCGTTGGCCAGCGCCAGTGGTTCTACGGCGGCACCTGGGCCAACGCCATCATCGGCAACAACGTTTCGGCCATGAACATCATGCAGGCTTGCTCGACCGGGACGACCTGCGTTTACGCAGCGGCGGTCGCGGTGGAGCAGGGAATCCAGGAGACGCCTCTTTGTCTCATGACCGACCGTTGCTCGAACGGCGCCCACTCCGTTTGGCCGAACCCGGCAGGCCCCGGCGGACAGGTCATTTCCGAGAACTGGAACCTCGACAACATGGGCTCCGACCCGGCCACCGGCCTCTCCATGACCATCACGGCGGAAAACGTCGCCAAAGAAGGCGGCTTCACCCGCGAGCAGGCCGACGAGTTGCTGCTCCGCCGCTACGAGCAGTACCAGATGGCTCTCGCGGACGATCGCGCCTTCCAGAAGCGCTACATGTTCCCGGTCGAGGTCAAGATCAACAAGAAGAAGACCATCGTCATCGACGCGGACGAGGGAATCACCCCCAGCACCCGTGAGGGCATCGTCAAACTGAAGCCGGTCGTCGAGGGCGGCATCCACACCTTCGCCAGCCAGACGCATCCCGCCGACGGCAACGCCGCCATCATCGTGACGACGAAAGAGCGCGCCGCAAGCCTGAGCGCCGATCCCAACACGACGATCCAGGTGGTTTCCTACGGCTTCGCCCGCACCAAGAAGGCCCACATGCCCGCGGCTCCCGTTCCCGCGGCGAGAATGGCCCTCGAACGCGCCGGCCTGAGCATCAACGACATGAAGGTCATTAAGAGCCACAACCCCTTTGCGGCGAACGACCTGTTCTTCGCCAAGGAGTTCGGCATCGACATCAACAAAATGGACAACTATGGATGCTCGATGATTTTCGGCCATCCCCAGGCCCCGACGGTTCCCCGGTTGATCATCGAGGGAATTGAAGAGGCCGTCATCCTCGGCGGCGGTTACGTGCTGGTCGCCGGATGCGCGGCTGGCGACACCGGCGCCGCGATCATTCTCAAGGTCAACTAAGACCTTGTAGAAACCATAATTGCGATGACCGCCCGGCAGGCGTTTCCCAGCTAAAGCTGCTTTTATTCTCCATTCACCTTCCCTGCCGGGTGGCTTTCCCGTCGCGGTGGATTTGCGCAGGAGCCAACGGCGCCTGGGCCAGCCGTTTGAGCGATTTCAACAGAGTGAAGGCAATGCCGTGAAGTTCCGCAAGCATTTATGGCAGTCCATGTCGATTGCACCCTTCGGGGCGCCGTCGACGCCCAGAGAGAATGCTCCATGCTCCGGCTCCTCAGCCGGATTGGAAGCCGGGCCTTATTCCATATTGAAGAAACCGAACCGTCTCATACTCGAGCTCCTTCATCGCCGCTCTCGCTCCTTTAGATTTATACGGACAGTTGAAGCTCATATTCGCTCTATGATCTTTTTCGCGCGTTTTGATTCAAATAAGCAAACAAGCGTGAGGGGAAATCCCCTCCCGATTATCTATCGCGGAATTTTCGATTTGCGCAAGCCCTGCACTCCATCGGAGCTCATGCCCGCGCACTAGCGTCTTGTCAGCTTTCATTTTAAAGGCTGTCCGCAGGTTGAGGTTCGCACTCGCTCACCCGAATCTGCAAAAATGGGTCTGACAAGGCTCCCAGGCCTGGTAATAAAGTCTCTACGCTCCTGGGCGAGAAACGCCTTCGGTCCCTCCGGATCGAAGCAATGATTTCAATAGCAGCCGCTTCCAGCGGCATAAAGGATAGGAAGGAATAGGAGATGGAACTGGAAAAGAAACGATGGGTATACATGGTCATGTGCACCATCATCAATGTCGTTCTAGGGCAGACGTACGCCTGGAGCGTTTTCGCCAAGCCTATTTCGGAGCAGTTCGGCTGGGGTCCGGTCGACGTGGCGTTGGCTTTCACTATTTTCCATTCGATCGCGGTCATCCCCATCATCGTTGGGGGCAAGGTGCAGGACTATATCGAGCCTAAATACGTTATCCTCATCGGCGGCTTGGTTTACGGGCTATCGATGCTTGCCATGGGCTACATCCAGACGTTGACGCATCTTTACCTCGCCTACGGCGTCTTCGGTGGGATCAGCATGGGCTTCACCTATGCCGGAACGGTTCCCAACATCGTGCGCTTCTTCCCCGACCGCAGAGGTCTGGCGTCCGGCGTGCTCGCGGCGGGCGTGGGCTCCGGGGCTCTGATTTGGGCCCCTGTCGCCGCGAAGCTGATCGAAAGCAACGGCGTTCTCGGAGCATACAAGATCCTTGGCATCATTTACCTGATCGTGCTCGTCGGCCTCGCTCTCCTCGTCAAAACCGCTCCGGAAGGCTACAAGCCCGCAGGATGGAAGCCGTCCGCCGACTTGCAGAAAACCCTCGCCATTCCGGACAAGAACTGGAAAGAAATGCTTGCCGATCCGCTCTTCTACTGCCTGGCGTGCATGTTCGTGATGGGCACGATCGCGGGCCTTATGATTATCGCGCACGCCTCCCCCATTCTTCAGTCCGTGGGCGGCCTCACCCCGGTGGTCGCGGGCTCCTGGGTGGGCATCCTCGCCGTCGCCAACTCCGGCGGGCGCGTTGGCTGGGGCTTTATTTCAGACCGCATCGGACGCCTTCCCTCGATGATTATCATCTACATCCTCTGCGGCCTTGGGATGCTCTCCCTTGCCACCATCGCGAAATCCGACACTCTTGCTCTCTTGATCTTCTCGATCCTATTGGTCGGCTCCTGCTTCGGCGGCTTCATGGGCATGCTGGCCTCGACCACGGCTGACGCTTTCGGCCCGAAATACCTGCCGGTCAACTTTGGCGTCATGTTCTTCGCGTTCGGCGTCGCGGCTTTCATCGGTCCGCGTCTGGCCGCCACGATCAAACAGGCCAACAATGGGGATTACTCAAAGGCGTTCCTCATAGCGAGCGCGCTCAGCCTGGTCGGCATAGCGCTGGCATTCCTCGCGAACAAGCTTCTCCAGAAGAAGCGCCGGGACGCCGAGGCCGCTTCGGGGGCCGCCATGGCGCAGCCCGCGGCCTGACGCAGTTTGCCGCCGGGGCTCAATGAGGAGCCTCGGCGATCCTGGAATCAGATCCTGGCATCAATAGACAGGCTCCATCCAATGTACATTGGTTTTGCAGTGGGTAGTACGGTTGGTTGATAAACAACAGTCCAACGGGTCTCGTGCACGGGGCCCGGCAGAGAAAGGTGAGCACAATGTCCAATTTACCCAAAGGGGCGAGTTTCCTTTTCCAGACTACAGATCCCCAGAGCATTTTCACGTGTGAGGACTTCACCGAAGAGCATCGCATGATCGCCACCACGTGCTCGCGCTTTATCGAAGAAAAGGTGTTTGGCCAGATGGAGGACCTGGAGCACAAGAAGGAAGGGCTCATGCGGGAGGTGCTTATGGCCGCCGGTGAGCTCGGGCTTCTCGGCGCCGACGTTCCCGAGGAATACGGCGGAATGGCGCTCGATGAAATCAGCTCCACCATCATTGCGGAAAAGGTCGGATACACGGGCGCCTTTGGAGTGACGCACGGCGGGCAGGTGGGCATCGGCAGCCTTCCCATCGTTTATTTCGGCAACACCGACCAGAAAGCCAAATACCTGCCGGAGCTCGTGACCGGCGAGAAGGTCGCCGCCTACGCGCTGACCGAGCCCGGCTCCGGCTCCGACGCCCTGTCGGCCAAGACGAAGGCCATTCTCAGCGACGACGGGAAATACTATGTCCTGAACGGCGCCAAGCAGTTCATCACCAACGCCGGCATGGCGGACGTCTTCATCGTTTACGCGAAGATCGACGGCGAGAAGTTCACCGCCTTCATCGTGGACGGGGCTTCGGAAGGACTTACGACCGGCGCCGAAGAGAAGAAAATGGGCCTCAAAGGCTCCTCGACCCGCTGCGTGTACTTCGACGACGTGAAGGTCCCGGTGGAGAACATGCTGTTCGAGCCCGGCCGCGGCCATGTCGTCGCCTTCAACATCCTGAACATCGGCCGCCACAAGGTCGGCACCAACGGCCTTGGCAGCGCGAAGCTCGCCATCGATCTGTCGGCCAGCTACGCGAACGAGCGCAAGCAGTTCAAGGTTCCGATCGCCGAGTTCGGAATGATGAAGGAAAAGCTCGCCGAGATGACCACCCGCACCTACGCGGCCGAGAGCATGATCTACCGCACGGGTGGAATGCTCAACGACAACCTGCACGGCATCGACCTGATGGCCGATAATTGCGGGCAGGAAGCAGGCAAGCGCATCGAGGAATACGTTGTCGAATGCTCGCTCGGCAAGGTGTTCGCGACCGAAGTCCAGGCTTACGTGGTGGATGAGGGCGTGCAGATCCACGGCGGCTACGGTTTCGTCTCCGAATACGCCATCGAGCGCCTCTACAGGGACGCCCGTATCACGCGAATTTTCGAGGGCACGAATGAAATCAACCGCAACCTGATCCCGACGACCCTGATCCGCAGGGCCACCAAGGGCGACGTGCCGTTGAAGGACGGCATCGCGGCGCTCAAGGGCCGCATGGGCGACGTCGCGGAGCGCAAGAGCATGGACGATCTGGTCCAGGCCGCCAAGGATGCAACGCTTTATATGATCGGGGCAGCCATCGATAAGTTTGGCGACAGCGTGCTCAAGCAGCAGGAAGTCCTCGGACGCCTCGCCGACATGCTGATCTACACCTACGGAATGGACAGCGCCCTGGCCCGCGCCAAGAAGTCCGCCGCAGCCGGCGCTTCCACGGCGGGTCACAAAATGAACATGGCCACGCTGTTCGGCTACACCTCGATCGTGAAACTCGCTATGACCGCCAAGGAAATATGCGCGGCCCTCGCGAGCGGCGACGCTCTTGTCTCCATGATGGCGGACGTCGACAAGCTCACGAAGCACATGCCGGTCGACATCATTGCCCTGCGTCGCGAAATCGCGGCTCAGGTCTCCGCCGCTGGCAAGTACATTGTCTAGATTGCTCCGTGCATAGGCTATAACGCGCGGTGAGGCGACGCGCCCCGTAAGGGGCGCGCGCCTCCGGGTTTTCTCCGCTTCGGCGGCATAAGTCCGGACTCTCTCGTTTGTGGCGCGGCCCGTGATTCTCGCTCATGCTAATGTCTCCCATTGTGTGATGCGGCTGGAATGAATTCGAATCGAAATAGTACGGGCTCAAGTGAACAGTGACGACTCGAAGGATACGCACCTGCGGGGCGCTCCGCGACGGGTGAGTCTGGTCTTATACCGCCGAAACAGGTTGAGGGGAGGCGCTGGAGCCGCTAGCGCTCGGGCCGGTCGGCGGCTCTTGGTGAGAGTGCTCAAAGCGTCATTCCGGTTAAGGGGAGTGAGAGTGGTTGACTCGGACGAACATTGGGAGTACTGCTCCAATTGCGGAAGGATGACGCCGGGTGCGGAATTGCGACTGCACCAGGAGCGCTGTCTGGGGGTTGTGGTGTGCCGGGAGTGCTATGAACGCCTGAACGGAATAATATGCAGACCCTCGAATGGAAAAGGCTGCGGGGACTCCCGTCCGTGCGAAGCTTCAGTCGCCGGCGCGCGTTAGACGCGGTCTGACGCACTCCCTCCGCAAACGCTTCTAAAGCAGAAATCCGCAGGAAATCCGCTCCCACGCATAGCCGGCGGGAAGCTGGACTCAGCGGGCATCCCTCCTTGTTCATTTGCTATGAAACGGAAAAGCAGCCCGTTATGGACGTCGAGAAAATATATTTTGAAGATATCGTTGAGGGGATGGAAATCTCCGGTCCGGTGAGATACGAAGTGACGAAGGACGAAATCGTAGCATTCGCCGCTCGCTGGGACCCGAGGCCGTTCCATCTTGATGAGGAGGCCGCCGCTTCTTCCGTGTTCGGAGGGCTTGCGGCGTGCTCCGCGCATATTTTTTCTATATTTTCGTGGTTCGCCGCCAGGGGTGGGGTGCGCATCGAGGTGTTATCCGCGCTTGGATTTGACGGGATGCGGATGCAACGGCCGGTTCTGGCGGGGGACGTGCTTTCCTGCACTACCAAATTCATAGATAAGCGGGAGTCGCAATCAAGGGCGAATGGCGGGATTGCCCGCTATCACCGCACCCTTGTCAACCAGCATGGCCAGGTGGTGTGCTCGCTCACCGTGGCCTCGATAGTGGAGAAACGGCCGCGTCCGGAATGAGGCGAAGTGGGAGCGTGAACGCGCCCATTGAATCGTGAACCGCATTGCAGCAGGAGGAATGGCATGGCTAAGGACCCGGGAACCGGCGAGAGGATCGTTGCGACCATAGAGTCCGTGAAGGGGGATTGCAACGCCGGGCACAAAGCGGGAGAATCCTTCGAGATTAGCTGCTATGACACGGGCGGCTTGTGCGGATGGTTCTACCACATGATCTTTTCCGACCTCAGTACGTTCCAGTATGGCGGGAAGCTTCCGTGGTGGGAGGGGGACGTGATCCATGTCCAGTGCCCCGATTCCTATAACACCGTGACAATGAAGCTGGAGCGGTTCAAAAGGGACTAGCCGCGAGTGCTCCACGCGGCGCGCCAGAGGCCGAGCAGGCCCTCATCAAGAACACAATCGCGCTCCAAGCGAGTTGGAGCAAATGCGGGCTTTTGCCTTTAACCGTCAAGCAGGAAAGGACGATGCCGTGCCCTTGGATCCGCAAGCCCGGAAGCTTTTGGACGCCGTGAAAGGATTGCCTCCTGTCGAGACGCTCACCCCTCAGGAAGCCCGCGCCCGTTTTGTCGAAGCATTCAAGGTGAGAGGGGAGCCGGAACCCGTGTGGAAAGTGGAAGATAGACGGATTCCCGGTCCTGGGGGCGAGATCCCTCTCCGCATGTATTGGCCCAGGGAAGGCGACCGGCTTCCGGCGCTTGTTTTTTTTCACGGGGGAGGGGGCGTTGTCGGCGGCCTGGAGACGCACGAGTCCGTGCATCGGTTTTTTGCAAATGCTGCTGGATGCGTGGTGGCGGCGGTGGACTATCGTCTGGCTCCCGAGCACAAATACCCGGCGGGTCTCGAGGATTGCTTTGCGGCGACAAGATGGGTGGTTGAAAACGCCGCCGCCATAGGGGTGGACCCGAGCCGGGTGGCGGTCGGCGGGGACAGCGCCGGGGGAAATTTCGCCACCGCCGTCTGCATGCTCGCCCGCGACAAGGGCGCTCCGAAGCTGGTGTTTCAGCTCATGTTTTATCCGATGACCGATTACTATCTGCCCGAGAGGCCGTCCTTCAGGGAGTTTGGCTCAGAGTACTTCCTGACGGAAAGCTCCATCGAATGGTTTATGCACCATTATTTGCCTGATGATTTCAGTTGGGACGATCCCCGTTTGTTTCCCTTGCGGAGCCGGGACTTGAGCGGTCTGCCGCCTGCCCTGATAATGACGGCCGAATACGATCCTCTCCGGGACGAAGGCGAGGAATACGCTCGCCGTCTCGAGGAGGCTGGCGTCCCTGTGCGGCTGCGGCGAATTGAAGGCATGATGCATGGTTTTTCGGTCATGGCGAAGCGGCTCGACAAGGGCCGGCAGGCCCTGGCCGATGCGGCTTCATGCCTCAAGGCGGCTTTCGGGTGATGGGGCGCCCGCCCTGTGGGGCCTGATGGCTGATGCGCCCGCATTGCGCTTCCAATGATTGTGGAATGACGGGAATTCCGCGGGCGCGAAGTTGCACTTGCAGGCAAGACCGGTTGCAAGTTTGTGGGAAGCCGTTGACGCGCTTTGGCTGGAAGCGGCGGCGGCGAGTTGCGCTCCCGAAGTCCTGCTTCCGAGAATCCGTTGTTTTCTCGCGCTCTGTGCACTGGACTATGACGAAGACGCCCGGAGGAAGAGCCGGGCCGGATAGGGCGACCCAATCCGGGAAATTATCGCGCTCCTGCGTGAGAGGGCGTGATGACTTTTCTTGTATGTGTGTGTTTAAGTAGCGTTTTTGACTGTTTGAATTGCTCTTGGGCGGTCATTTTGCGTCGCATGGGGCGGTCCGGAAAGCTTCCCTGTACGCATGGAACATTCAATAGCCAGGAATGATGCGATTGTTGCGGCGCAGGAGCCCACTCAATACAGGTCAATGCAAAAGGCTGGAATAGTGATGGAAAAGAGCGTGGAAGAAAAGCGGAAGGGCGATATTCCGAGAGAGAGCGACGGCGCCGCTGAAAGCGAACACCCGAGGGTGAAGTTCGAGGTGTTCGGTGAGGAGATGATCGAAAAGAGCGTCAAATCGAGCGGCAACAGCGGGCGGGTCTATCTGCCTCCGGAGTGGGTTGGCCACCGCGTCAAAATAATCAGAATAGACTGACAGCACCCGAGGGAAAAATGGTTTCGTCCGGAGAGAGAATAACCATCAGGAAATTAAAGATGGAAGATGCGGATGAGATATGCGAGATATACAGTCTCATCATGCAAAAGGGCGTGAATGCCGATTTTAAGCGTCTGGTGCAGGAGCACGCCCAGAAAAACGATCATGAGGCCCCGTTTGTGGCGGAGTTGGATGGCGTTGTGGTCGGTTTTCTTATAAGCTATATCGTGCCGTTCGGGTTTGGAGCGGAGCGGAGCGCATACATCGCCACCATGGGGGTGCATCCCAAATACATGGGGCAGGGAGTGGGGACAGGGATGACTCGGGAGATTTTCAAGTTCTACCGCTCCCTAGGCATCACCCGCGTGTACGTGTCCGTGCGATGGGATTCGACGGACATGCTGTCTTTTTGCAAAGCGCTCGGCTTTGAGCGGAGCAGCTTTATCAACCTGAAGAAAAATCTGGATGGGGCTGGCGAGGAGATGGACGAGTGAGGCGCGACGCCCCCTCCCGTGGCGGTTCTCTGTGGAGGGGGATTGGAAGAAGGATGACCAGATGGACTACAATGATTATCTGAAGAAATACTGTCCGGGCAAGGCGGTTAGCGCGGAAAAGGCGGTTTCCAAGATCAAGAAAGGCAGCCGCGTTTTCATCGGGACCGGCTGCGGAGAGCCTCAGCATCTGATAAGGGCCATGGTGGCCGACAAGAACCTCTACGACATCCAGATCTATCAGATGCTGTCCGACACCCTTGCCGGTTACATCGACGACCCCTTCTTCCTACAACGGTTTTCCATCAAGCTCTTCTTCATCAGCTACGCCATGCGCAAGGCCGCCTTTGAGGGAAAGCTCGACTACATGCCCGCCTACCTTTCCCAGATTCCGAAACTTTTTTCGAGCAAACGCATCGGGCTTGACGTGGCGCTGGTCCAGTTAAGTCCCCCGGATGCGTTTGGCTATTGCAGCTTGGGCGTTTCCGTCGACATCACCCGTTCGGGGCTGGAAAACGCGGGGTTAGTCATTGCGCAGATCAATCCGTATATGCCGCGGACCCTTGGCGACACTTTCGTGCACCTTGACCAGGTTGACTATGTCGTAGTGCATCCGGAGCCGCTTATTGAAAATCACCTCTCCGCTCCGGACGACAACATTGCCTGCCGGATCGGCCATTACGTTTCTCAGCTCGTGGAAGATGGATCGACGCTCCAGATAGGCTTCGGCCGCCTGCCGTCCTCGCTCATGAGGCATCTTGAGGGCAAGAAGGACCTTGGAATACACACCCAGGTCATTACGGACGGGTTCCTTTCGCTTTTCAAGAAAAAGATCATCACCAACAAGAAAAAGACGCTGCTTCCGGGGAGGGTTGTCGCTTCGCTTTGCATGGGCTCGCAGGAGACCTACGATTTTCTAGACAACAATCCCATGTTCTATTTCAGGGACTCCGCCTTCGTAAACGATCCCACTGTGATCGCCCGGAACGACAACCTGATCTCGCTCTGTTCGGCCCTGGAAGTAGACCTGACAGGGCAGGTTTGTATGGACTCCACGGGATATCGCTTCTACAGCGGCATTGGCGATCAGGTGGACTTCATTCGCGGGAGCGCCATGTCGGATGGCGGCTTTTCGATTGTCGCGCTTCCGTCCACGGCCCAGAACGGAGAGGTGTCGAGGATCGTGTCGCATCTCAGCGAGGGGGCGGGGGTCGCCACCACTCGCGGGGACGTGAACTTCGTCGTCACGGAATACGGCATCGCGGAGCTTCAAGGGAAGAGCATCTACCAAAGGAGCATCGAGCTGGCCCAGATTGCCCATCCCAAGTTCCGGGAGGCGTTGATCGACGAGGCCAAGGCGCACCACTACATATTCGCCGATCAGCTGCCGCCGCACGCGGAGGACCTTCTTTTTATCGAGGCGTACAAGAGCACGATACAAATGAAAAACGGCAAGGAAATGGAGCTCCGCCCCCTGTTGCCCTCCGACGAATTAGCCTACAGGAATTTCTTTTACTCACTGCAAGACGACACCATTTATTCACGGTTCTTTCACTACAGGAGGATTTTCTCTCACGAAAAGATTCAAAAGGAGGTCGCTAACGTCGATTACCGTCGCAACATGACGCTCGTCGGCTTTGTCTCCAAACGCGGCCGCAAGGAGATCATGTCCATATGCTCTTATGCGGAATCCGAAGATAACCGGGCGGAGGTGGCTTTTGTGGTGAGGGAGGACTACCAGGGGTTGGGGGTTGGAACTCAGCTGCTCGATATGCTTGAACGAATAGCGAAAAAGAATGGCTATCGAGGCTTTACGGCAAGCGTGCTTAAGCAGAACACGGGCATGATTCGGGTGTTTACGAAGAGATATCCCAATGCGAAGAAATCCTGGGTGGAAGCGGACGTCTCTCTGGTCATGGATTTTGACGAGCTTCCTGAAACGAATGGAGGCAAATCTCCAGGCGGCGGGGATTCCCCGATCGTCTGCAGCGACGTCACCGAATGATAGGCCTTCTCGTTCACCATGGAACACCCTTGGCCGGGTTTTGAACGGGGGGAAGGCTCCATGTCGCCCCTCCCCGCGCTGCGCGGCTTTCTTCTGTCCCGTTCATGGTGTTAGCCATCTCCAAAAAATATTTATTGTAGCTGCAAAGCCCTTGACCAGTCATTTTCCCAGTGCTACTCTTAAAAGTTGGTGATTTTGGAATCTGCTGGAGGAAACGTGATGATGCTGGCGCTTTCCCGCTGGATGCGCGACGCTTGCATGGCCCCGTTGTGCTGTGACTGGCTGTTCCCGTATTGCACCGAAATAGCGGATTATCGTTTTCCCCCCCTTGTGATGCGTCTCCGGCAGGCATCGGCTTCTCATACTACGGCTGAAGAAACGCCAATGGAAAATATGCCATGAAAGAACGAGCGGTTCCTGCCGCAAATGACGCGACCGGCGCGGCCGAGGTTGCTCGCCCGAAGGTCAAGTTCGAGATATTCGGCGAAGAGATGCTCGAGAAGGAGGTTAAACTCAGCGGAAACAGCGGGCGGGTTTATCTTCCTCCGGACTGGGTGGGGCATCTGGTCAAGATAATCAGAATCGATTGATATGAGTCGGGGAAGAGAATGGATTCAGTTGGGCGAGAAGTATCCATCAGAAAATTGAAGGTGGAGGATGCTGAGGCGATTAGCGTTATCTACAGCCTGATCACAAAAACCCCCGTGAGCGTTGACTTTACCAGACTGGTGCGAGAGCACGCCGAAAAGGAAGGGCACGAAGCGCACTTCGTCGCGGAGAGCCGGGGCGAAGTGGTGGGGTTCATGATTAGCTACATCTTGCCGTTCGGCTTTGGCGCCGAGCAGTGCGCTTACATTGCAACGATGGGAGTGCACCCCAAGTGGATGGGGCAGGGTTTTGGGGCGAAAATGACGAGGGAAATCTTTGAATTTTATCGGGCGCAGGGAGTGACGCGAGTGTACACGTCCGCCCGATGGGATGCAAGCGATGTGCTTTCGTTCTGCAAGACGATGGGCTTCCACCGAAGCGATTACATCAATCTCATAAAGAGGCTGGACAGCCCATCCTGACTTCTCTTTGTCGACTGGGGAGTCGCCTTCTCCCCCTCTTGTTTATGAATCGGTCCACCATCCCAGTTCAGGCCCCACAAGGAGACGGCGGTCGCCTCTCCGAGGGCTGAAACGCCCGAGCGTTGCATGTGCGCATCCCTCTAATGGGATGGAGCGGTTGCTCTTTCCTTTTCGCTTTTCTTCTCCTGAACGCGCATCTTTCGGCGCGCGGCGGCTTCCTGGTTGCGTCGCGTCTCCACATCGGTTTTGGGGGTGATGGGAGGCGTTTCCGTGGGATGCCCCTCCCTGTCGAGGGAGACGAATGTCAGATAAGCTGACGCCGTGTGCCGGACGTAATTCGTTGGAATCGTTTCAGCTTCGACCCGCACCCCCACTTCCATGGATGTCCTGCCGGTGTAGTTTATGCATGCGCGCAACGTCACGAGGTCTCCAATAAAAACTGGCCCAAGAAAGTCGAGCCGGTCGATGGACGCGGTTACGACATTGGATCTCGCGTGGCGGGCTGCCACCGTCCCCGCGGCTGTGTCTATGAGCTTCATGATGACGCCGCCGTGAACGTTGCCCGCGGGATTGGCGTCCTGCGGTCCCATCACGACCGCGAGAGTGACTTGGCTGTCGGCCACGCATTTTTGTTCCATATGGCATACTCCTTCGGTGAGCGGCCTGTCTGGCCGCTTTGGCTTCGTTCCAAACCAGATGCAGACTCTAATCGAATAATTTACGTGAAACCGTGCAAGAGGCGTTGGCGGCCCCCCGGTGGAGGCAAGCAGCCTTCCGCTGGTAATTTTGAACATCCGTGAAGCAATTGGTCAATGCCCATTTTGCCCATGCATCAAGGGCAATGGTGAGCATGGGAATGCTCGCCGGGCATTATCCAATAAAAAAGGTTGACATCCAAGCCATGCTTTTGCTATAAGCACATCTGTTCGCGGGGCTGTAGCTCAGTTGGGAGAGCGCTTGAATGGCATTCAAGAGGTCGTCGGTTCGATTCCGTCCAGCTCCATAAGAAAATCAAGGACTTAGCAGGGTGACTGCAAAGTCCTTTTTTGTTGGTGTGCACATAGTGTGCACGGATGCAGTTTGAGGCCATGCACACCGGCACAACAAAAAAGGCGACAATCCGAAGGATCGCCGCCTCGTGTATCTTGCTCTCGAAGCCGGATTCATTCAGAATACCCCTCCGCATTGAGGGGAAAGCTTCGTGCTCATCCTTCGCCGGTCCACTCTATAAACTTTGGCTCCACGCCGCACTCCCCGTTGGATTTCTGGTGTGTTTCATGCATCACTAAAATACTATTGACAATCTAGTCGAGTATGCATACAGAAATATTATTATGATGACACGAAGGAGAATACCCTATGCAGTATGCACAATTTGAAGAGCAAAAAGCGCTGGCAGGGGTTTTGTATATAGCGCGTAGGCTGCAAGAGGAATCCCCCGATAGACGTGCTGATCTTTATAAGCTCTTGAAAATTTTTTACTTTGCGGACAGGAAGCATCTTGCACGCTATAACCGCGCCATCGCCGGCGACCACTATGTCGCTATGAACAACGGCCCGGTGCCATCACGAATTTACGATATGATGAAATTCATACGCGGTGATGGATATTTTTTGGGGGATGATTCCTTCATTAGGCGCGTGAAGGCGTCCTTACGCTTTTCTGACCATATCACAGTAGACCCTCTTGTCAACCCTGACCTGGATGAACTGTCAGAAACAGACATTGAATGCATAGATGAAGCGATTCAACAATACTGCTCCCATTCATTTGGGCAATTAAGGCAGGAATCACATGATGCAGCTTTTGAACAAGCCGATCAAGATGACTGCATGAACTTTGAAGACATTGCGCGGGCAGGGGGTGCAAGTGATGATATGGTTGAATATATCCACAACTGGCTTGAAAATACAAATTTCCGATTTGCACAATGACGCCGCGCATTGGTGACCTATTCCCCAAAGAACATAAGGACCAGCAGGCTCGAACTATGCTTGTCAAAGGAGCGGTCTTACGTGGCTATGTTCCTGATATCCGCAATCCAAAGGTTAAACGACTCATTATTGTCGGCGCAAAAACTAAAGATGGCAAGGTTGGGAAGATATACATAAATACCAATCAGCAAGCTTCACACTCACAGATATTATTAGAAAACAACGATGGTAGAGAGTATCTTGCACATGACTCGTATGTCGATTGTAGCGAAGTTTACGAAGAAGATTACGAGGAAATGGTTGCTGCCTTAAGCAAGGACTTTGATCGTTATCTTGGCAACGTGTCAGATAAGGATATGGATTTAATTGAGGCTACGATTCGGGCATGCAAAACCATTTCGCCCAACAAAAAGAAGAGGTTCGGCATTATGTAATTCAAACTACAATCGTGAACATGTATGCCTTCTACCGTTAGCGCACAAATGCCACAAGCGATTTCTACTAATGGTAGCAGCCCCAAGCAAACCCCTTTTTCAGGCGGGGGCTTGCCGGACGGACCATAATATCGATTCCAGGGGCTGTAAACCCGCATCACGGGCGTTTCACACATGAGGTTCCTGCTCCGGGTATCGCCGCCTTTTCGTGTTAACTTTAGTTAGCACTCATGGAGTCTGCTTTCGGCGCTACGCTTTCCTTCCAAACGCTATTTTTCGCTATGCTCATGGGGTCCGCCTTTTCCGCTTTGGCTTCAACCCGTTTAACGCCGCCCTTTTCTTCCCTTCCGGCGTGGTTGGTCCCGTGGAAAGCCCGCCATGGAGTTTGCAACGCCCGTTAATCTCGATGTCCCTGCGCTTGCAGGGCGTGCCAGCCCTGGTCTTGGCTCCACACATCATTCCGACGCATTCAGCCGGGACCGCTGGAAGCTTCGGCGCTGGCATGGGAGACCCCATCGCGTGCCACTGCTTAAGAATTGCGAAGAACTCTTCACGATGTTGCCGCCACAGTTTGCGGCGCTCGTCTTCGGTCATTTCTCCCCCCCGTACGAATAGCATCGATCACGTTACTTTTCGTCACCATACCCGGATCAGCAATGGCCTAATCCTATTTTTGCGCCGGTAAGAATTTAGGGGGGGGCGGTTACGCTCGCGGGCGTTCCAAGGCTTTGACCTGCCCCCCCCTAGGTCCAGGCATGAAGATTACTTGCTCCCTTTTTGTGATTAAAGCCGCCATTCAGACTTGTTCCACATTACTCCCGAATTTTGCAAAAACTGCGCGTGAAGGGGAGCGCACGGTTACGCTCGCGGGTGCGTCATACTTTTGGCACCCCCCCCAGTCGTCAAAATCTTGATGACTCGCAAGCCCACATCCAGAGCCAATCTACAGCCATCCGCAAAGAGTTGATGCGCGCGGCGATGCAGGTTCAGGCTCACAACGAAGGCTCCCCTGCTCGGCGTGCGCCATTTCCAAAATTCCGAAATGCTCGGGCGTCAGCTCCCGGCAAAGGTAATTTGCCACCTGCGGAAAGAGTCTGGCGTATTCTCTGACAAGCTCGATGCTTGTCAAAATGGACGCGAACAGCTCAAGTTCTTCGTCGCAATTTTCTGAAAATTGCTCCCGTAAATCGTTTTCCCGGTGTCTCTGGTGTCTCCCGGTGTCTCCTACCCCTAAACCTAGGTATGTCGCGGATTCGCGGGGGCGTGGTGGAGACCCCTAGGTGTCTCCATGGTGTCTCCGGGTGTCTCCTTTTCCAGTCGATCCAGTAGCAAATCAAGCAGCATAAGGACCATCCACCGGGATGCGGAGCACGTATAGGCGCTTCCACTCCCCACGGACCTTTAGCTTTTGCGCCATTTTCCCGTCCCCCGATGGTTTCAACCACTGAGCTTTGAACAATGCGCGCGACAGCCGCTTGATTTCATAGCCCTTTACGGCTTCGCGTAATCCGGTGGAAGTAAACAGCCATTCCCGCCCATCCAACCCTTCCCGCCAGTATCCGGCGCGAGAACCGTGCAAAACGCTCTCGTCAGCCGACACATCGCTAAACCGAGCGTCCCCCCACTGATTCGTGTAGTCAACGACCGCGCTCAAAATCTGGCGTTCTTCGGCGTCGCCATCGCCCCAATGCTCGCGCCATCGGTGAAAGCATACTCGCGCCGCTTCAAACGCCGCGCCTTCTTTCCAGCCCGTAACGCCGAAATCGGTTGCATACTCTCCCGCCGCCGCCACAACCGCGAAGGACGGTGCGGCCCGTTTTTCTTGCGATGACATACCGTCTTTCAAGATAAGGCCGGTGAAACGCTGAACCGCTCCAGACACATCGTCGCCGTTCTTGATTGCCGCCGTGAGTTTTTGAAGATAGGCGACGCCCGCCGCGCCGTAGTATTGCGATGCACCCTTAACGAGCGTGTCCACGAATGCCTTCCCGTCCGTGTGACCGCGAAGCTCATCGAATGCGCCGGATTTGCCGAATACGGGGATTTGCAACAACCTAATGAGTTGCCCCGGCTTTATGGTCAAGCCCGACGCCATCAAGTGAGCGTCAAGTGTTTTCTCGCCATTTGAGAGCGTCAGGATGCGCCAGGACCGCACAGACTTCGCCGCCCCGGTTACCTTGGCACGTTGCTTGCCCCTGCCATTGTGGAGTGCATAGACGGTCCGCTCCACGTCTTGAGCGCCGCCGTCCCCTAGCTCATCAAGGATTAAGAGCCCATCGTTGAACAGACAACATGCGCCTTCCAACCCGTTTGCGGTAGCCTTCCATGACCGCACGTAATCTTTTGGCGCGCCCCAGACTGACGCCGCCGCCTTGCCTATGGAAGACTTCCCACAACTCGAACTCCCGAAGATATGAAATCCGGCCCCATCGATGTCGCACGCCTTGAGCAACGCCCCTGCAAATGCCGCCGAAACGCCAAGCATTAGCAACGGATTTCCGATGCACAACGCTGCAACATTGTCGCGCCATTCGTCTAAGCTGCCCTTCATCGAATAATCGGCGCTCCCCGCGTCTTCGGATTGGAAAAAAACCGGCTCGCCATCGTCGCCGGCGCTAATGACTTTTTCTGGCAACACGAAGTCGCACCCGCTCCATCCCACTTGCAAAGCTGCTTTCATCCGCGCTTTTGGGCTCTGACTGTTTATATACTGCGGGATTCCAGGCTTGTTCTTGATGTCCATGCGCAAGCCAAGGCGCAACAGCTCGCGCCGCATCTCTGCACCGTCTTCCAGCAGATAGGTGGGCATGTTCCAGCGACGTTCGCGGTTATCTTTATTGAGAAAGCGCAGCATTAGCCCGTGATTGTCTCCCCGCTCATCCCGTGTAAATGCATCCACATAAAGTGGATCGCAAATCCACTGGTCTATCGGTGCGGGCGGCGTTTTCTCGCTCCCTTTCGTCATGCTGTGGTAATAAACGCCGGGTGGCTTTTTGCCATCGCGTCCGCACCAGCTCTCATAAACGCCGTAGCAGGGTCTTTTAATTTCATCAGGGAAGTAGACACCAGAGACACCTGCATTTTTTTCGGTGTCTACGCGCAAACCCGCACTGGGAGCGGCGGAGACACCGGAGACACCGGAGACACCATTTTTTGAACTAACCAAATCTTCGTGCAAAAAAAATTTCATTCCCCCATGCGCGTGCGAGTTGATAACGGGGTCGTTATTATTTGTGTACAGCTTTGCTGTAGTTTGACCATATCCCGGTCCTTCAAACGGATCGGCAAGCACTTTCACGTTATATTTTGAAGGGTTGCGGATTGCTTCCCGAACCGTGATCGTCTCGCCACTTGCAAACTCAAGGATGAAATCGCCATCCAGGTCAAACCGAGAGCCTTCCTTTTCGATGCGTTGGAGTGTTGCCCGCGCTCGATCTTCGGGAGCGCCGTTTTCCACCATACGGCTAACCTGCCGGTCAATCCATTTTTCCCTGATTGCTACTCGTTCCGAGTCAACCTTTGCCTTTTCGTCCGCGACGAGCGCCGCGAACTTTTCCTTCTCCTCCGGCGTTAAATCCAGCAACAACCGGGTGTCAAGGCATCCGCCATCACGATAGACCGGCTCGGGGCTGGTCCACGCCAACCCGTCCCCGACAGTGGGCGCGCCTACAAAATCAAGGCGCTCGCCGCTGTAAACCGCAGCGTCAATAATGCTGCGGACGAGAAATGTCCCCGCCGCGCTTATGCCTATGAAGCCATAACCCCCAAGCCATAGACGCTCAAAAAGCACATTGCCAAATCGCAGGATATCCGAAGCGTCTTGCACTGGTGTGTAAAGGTGGAAGCCTGTGATTTTTTGCTGCTGCGCGCCTGCACGATGCACACCGGCTGAAACCGAACCGCGCCGCCACATAGCCGCATCGGCGAACTGCGGGAAAATGTCGGAAATGACGCTCGTCAATTTCTCTGGTGTGACGCTCGGCCCGCGCAGGTTTGGGTCGTGGTCGGTCATCATGACGCCGGGTTCCGCCCGGTATTGGAAATACTCTTGTGTTCTGGACAGAACGCATTTATTCGGGTTCGCCTTCCCCTTAACTGCGATGTTTGCGCGTTCGCCATACAACCCGGCGTCATGCGTGCCGTAGCCGAACGCGGTTCTCGCGTTAGCCTGCATCAATGCCCCGCCGAACTGCGCGAAATCCATCGTGATGAGTTTGGCGGTCCCCTTGCTCATTTGCGCTGCCGGAGTCTTACGGATTTCGCCATTTTCCAGGTCGTAGCGCTTGGATAACTCGGCGGCGCTTTGGTATTTCGTGAACTTAACGGTGTTTTTGCGATTCGCCTTGACGTGACAACTTGCGAATGTCATAGTTTCGTCAACCTTTTGATGTTTTTTGTTGGCGGCCCGCCGCGTTGCCCGCGCGACGGGTTCTCCGTCTAGCCCCGGCCCGCTTCAATGATTTTCTCCAAACGCCGCGTATCGACGAAGACCGCACCACCGAGTTTAACGAATAAATCCGAATACTTTCGAGTATGCTTCCATTTGTATAGCGTCGATGCTTTTAAAGGAAAGCCGGGCGTTGTGTTAACCTTGGACAGCCGAATCAGGTGTTCCATGTATTCTTTTCCCCTTTCGATCAAATTGGACAAAAAAAGCCGCGCCCTTACGGGTGCGGCTTACTTATGCCGGTTTTTGATGTCAATGAAAATGGCGGTTTCCCAATTATTTTAGACCAGAAAGCACCATGGTTGTTTCAGCCTTCTTGGTGCGAATCCCTTTTCTCCAGTCGCGTGTATTCCCATTCCCTGAGCTTACTCCTAACAAATGCCGCGTCAACGTGATCCAAACCCAAGGCGGCCTCTGTCAATATTGCTAGCTTGCCATAATGATATTGCCCAAACCACTGATCAAACCAAAATCCCATTACACGGATGAACCATGTCTCTTTAGCTCTCTTTATATTGGCATATGGAAGAACATGTATAGTGCGGTCTTCCTTTGCTATTTCATCATCAATATAGGATACAAATGAATTAAGCAGCTCGGACATGTACTCAGTAGGTCCAGGGTAGATTGCAATATTATCAGGTAGACGGTACATAGACATTAAACTGGAATCAATATATTTATAATTTGCTACTTTTGTGGCAAGTCTACTTGCAAGCATCTGTATTTCTTTATAGTCACGAATAATATCAACTTTGGAACTGCTGTTAGAATGCAGTCTAGATTGAGACTGCACCGCAGCGCTAAACACCTGCATATAGAAAAAATAACGGAATTATTATCATAACCCGAAGGTTCATCGGGATCGCGGCCCGGTTCATATGGTTTAAATTCTTCAACTAATTTCCATACCTTGTCCATGCCAGGATGTGTAATAAGGCGATGCGCGATTGGAGAATGTATAGCGCACAAAAACATATCCTTTGGCGCCCAATCGGGAAAAATCATGCTCTGCGCCTCCTGTATGCGCTCCTGGTAGGTATCCGGGGAAAGCCGCCCAGGATCGCGGCCTTGTCGGGCGGGGTAGCTAATCCCGCCCTATCCCCGGAAAGGGTTATTCGAGGTCAACGGCGATTCAGTTTGCAGGCAAGGCCCAGCACCCGGCAGACTTTCAGGAAGGTGAGCACATTGCAGTTGACGCCGTTTTCGATCTTCGAGACTTGCTGTTGGGTCACATGGGCGCGGCGGGCAAGCTCGGTCTGACTCATGCCTCTTGCCGCTCTTTCCTCGGCAAGCTCCAAGCCGATGCGCACAAGCTCCCGCTCTTCGTCAAAGAGTTCCTTGAAGTCCTCGTCCTGAAGTTTTTCCTCCAGGTGGGCTCTAAATGTTTTCATCCGACAAGCTCCCTTAGATGCTTTTCGTCCATCCGCGCAAGAAAGTCGGCGCGGTGCGCCTTCGCCTTCCTTATCTCCGCTTCCGGCGTCCTGGTCGTGTTTTTCCTGAAGGCATTCGTGAGCACGATGAAGTCCTTGTAGCAAAAGAAGTAAAGAACTCGCATCTGGTCCCCTGATAGTTTCACCCTCAGTTCATGAATCCCGTCCGCGAGCAGGTCGGCATAAGGGCGCGGAAGGTTAGGCCCCTTTTCTTCCAATGCGGCGATTACGGCAAGAATCTTCGCCTGATTTCTCGCGCTCCTGGACTCGATGAACTCCATCACAGGGCTTTCCCCTTCCGAGGATTCATAATAGATGACATGCCACATCGCACTCGCCCTTATTATTACACCATATAAGATGTATTTTCAAGCTGCATTCCCGTTCTTATGCTTATTCCTCGACCTCGATTTCCTTCACGCTTCCATGGGCTTCAGCGACGTTGCGCATTGCGAGGACAACCGCTTCCTTGTCTCCTTCTTCCATGGCCGCGCGGAGGTATTCCGACGCCTCCACGGGGTCTTTCAGGGCTTTCACAAGGTCTTTCTGATATTCGGTCGTGCGTTGCATATCAATGCCCCCTTTGTTCACTGGCCTTGCCCTTGCCGATGCTCGCCACCTTCTTTGCTTGCTTGCCCTTTGGCTGAAGCAGCTTGCCGCTCTGCAATGCCGCCTGTTTCATGGCATCCGGCTGTAGATGGGCGTATCTCAAACTGGTGCGGGCATCCTTATGGGTCAGCAGGCCGCGCACAACCGCTAGATCGACTCCATTGCTTATCAGTGTCGAGGCAAAATGGTGTCTCAGCCCGTGAAAGCGAAAATTATCCGGGAGTCCCGCCGCCTTCCTGATCCTCTGCCATGGCCCCTTAAAATCCGTCCGCTGTTCGCCGCCCTTGCCGGGGAAAATATACATGGCGGAGGCGTCCTGCCGCCTCAGCACGTTCATCGCCTCATTGCTGATCGGTATTATTTCGCTCTTCCCGCCCTTGGGCTGCCGAAGCGTTAGAAGGCCGCGCTGAAAGTCTATATCGTCCCACGTCAGCTTGAACAATTCTCCGCGCCGGAGCCCCGTCAGCAAGGCGAATTTGATGAAATTGACAGTATCCTGGCAATGCCATGCGTCCAGCGTCGCCATGAGGCGTGCAAGTTGGTCGTCGTCAAGAAACTCCGTCACCTGGTTGTCGAGACGCGGCATTTCAACCCGATCCATCGGGTTCTCGCCGGTGTACAGCCCCCACCTCTTTGCGAGATTGTACAGGCGATTGAGAAGAACAAGCTGGTGTTTGATAGTCGCTTGCGTGAATGGCCTTCCCTGCTTGTTGGTCCCTCTTTTCAGCTCAAGCTTCAGGCGTTCAACGTCGAGACTCGTCACCGCATCGAGCGCCTTGTTTCCAAAGCACGGCTCCAGGTGCGTCCTGTAATTGTACTCGTCGCATTTCCATGTCTTCTTGTTCTCTTTGGCCCACGGTAGAAACTTGGCCCACACGTCCCCCAGGGTGACAACCTTCTTCGCCTTATGGTGCGTGATGTCGAACTCATCCCGGAGCATGTCGGTCTTGATCGCCGTTTCAGTCTCTCGGGCGATGGTCAAGTTGTCGCACAGCCGGGTGATCCTCTGCCCCTTGACCGAGACGCACACCCGGTATTTCTTATCCCTGGTGAAGACGGCCCCGCACTTCGAGCACGTCTTCGCCGTCAGCGCGTTGCTCGTCTTGCATTCCAGGCAGAAAATATTGATCGCCATTTCGCTCCTCCGTCAGGGTGTGCATCTGGTGTGCACGAGGTGTGCACCGACGCCCGCAAACCCGCATTCTTCGGTGTGCATATAGTGTGCACGGATGCAGAAAAAGGGGGGTAAAACGATCTTAAATCGTCAAGAGGATAATGGCAATAACTCATTGATTAGTCAAGCATTATATCAAATTAGGAAAAACCGGAAAAAGGTATTGCAACGGAATGGCATTCAAGAGGTCGTCGGTTCGATTCCGTCCAGCTCCATAAGAGAAGGCAAGGGCTTAGAAAGGTTGACTTTCTAAGCCCTTTTTTGTTGGATGACTTCTGAAATGACTTTCTTGATCGAAGTCTGATTATTTTTTCTTTCAGTCACTAGACCTCACCCCCCGTTTCCCGGCTAACAGCGGCAATCTATTCGCCGTTCATCAGCCGCAATAGCGCGTCTTTATTGCGGTTGGCGCTTCGCCGTTGCATAGATCCCAGCCCATATTGTCTTTATTCCATGCAGACACACTCCCCTGGTGCACAGATTATCGTAGTAGGCAGGCGAGGCCATGACGATGATGTCTGCTTGGATCATTTTTTCAAAAATTTCCGCCGTGTCGTCGCGCTGGACGCAGACGCCCCCATTTTGCTGGCAATGTTGGCAGCGCGGGCGGAAGCCGATTTTTAGCTCCTAAATGCGGATCTTCTCGACGTCATGTCCCGCGTCCTTTGCGCCCGGCATGAACTGGTCACAGAGGATGTCCGAGTTGCCGCCCTTTCGCGGGCTGCCGGAAAGCACCAGCATCTTTTTTATGAAATCATCTCCCTTGCTTCTCCCGAACGGCTACACCAAGCCCAGTTCTCGCAGCCAACCGGCTGTCTCGTTGCGGGAGGAGCCTATGGAGCCGCCTCTGATGGCATGGCCCTGCACCACCGTAGCGTTCGGGCAGATCTCCTTATCGCCCGTTTGGAAGCGTCGAACCGAGCGGTTTTTTTGTTGTCAGCCATGGTGTTTCTCCTGTTGAGTTTTGCGCATCGTTATCGTTCAGGGGAGTGCATATTCCCTCTCGCGGGTCTGCCGGGAGTTTCGGGTTATCATGCATGTCTCTTGGAAAGTTGAACTTGTCTTTAACGACGGGATTTCAGGATGGCGCACCCCTTCCAATGGAAGAGGCGCGAATGCCTATCGGATGAAGTTGGTGGATATCCTTGACTCCTGTTCGGGCAGGGGAATGCCCGCCTCGCGCCCCGCCTCCAGGCACTTCAGGAGCCAGGCCATATTCCTGCCCAAGGCGCGCATGACCTGTAGCCCCTCCTGGTCCTGCTGCACCTCCTCGGGCGTGTTGCCGTGGACCATGTTCCAGTACCGCGAAGAGACAACGGGCATTTGGCCCCAGGTGAGGTATTTGGTGAGCTGGTCCAGGGCAGCCGTGGCGCCGGAGCGTCTGGCCGACACGACCACCGCGCCGGGCTTGAAACGAAACCAGTGTCGTCCGGAACAGAACGAAGAGAAGAACAAACGGTCCATGAACGAGGTCATCGCTCCGGAGGCCGCGCCGTAGTGGACTGGCGATCCGAACACAAAGCCGTCGCCCCTGTCCGCGATCTCCAGGAACTCGTTCACCCTGTCGTTGAACGCGCACTTTCCCTGGTCAACGCATTTCAGGCAAGCGATGCATCCGGCCAGAGGTTTGGTCCCGACCTGAAAGAGCTCCGTTTCCACGCCGTTTTCATTCAAGGCGTCGGCAACGACCGAAAGTGCGGTGTACGTGCATCCCTTGGGATGTGGGCTGCCGTTAACGAGAAAGACTTTCATGGAAAATGTCCTCCTTGCGCTGCGTCATAGAAAAGGGCCCAGCGTTTTGAGCCAGGCGGCAATGCTATTGTTCGCACCGTGGACGCTTGCCCCTCTTATGGGCAGCTCCCTCAAAAGGTTGGCATAGGGAAAAAGCTATTTGACGTCCTCCTACCGGGTCGGAAGGCCGGGGCCGTTGTCGAAGGTTTTGGAGACGTCCTTCATCAGTTCCGATATCTCCAGGTGCTGCGGGCAGGCTTCTTCACACGCCCGGCAGGCGATGCAGTCCGAGGCCTTGCCGTGGGTGGAAGCCAGGTTCAAATAATAGACGAACTGGCTGGAGATGTTGTCCGTGATGGCGCGCCTGGAGCTGTTGTAGAGCGCGAAGTAGTCCGGAATCGGGATGCCGCTCGGACAGTGCTCCACGCAGTACCGGCAGTTGGTGCAGGCGATGGCCGCATCCGCGTTGATGAGGTCGGTCCCCTTCCCGATGATCGCGAGCTCCTCGTCGTTCAGCGGCTGGAAATCGGCCATATACGAGGTGTTGTCCAGGACCTGCTCCATGCTGTTCATGCCGCTCAGGACCATGAACACGCCCTCCTGGCTGGCCGCGAAACGGATGGCCCAGGACGGGATGGACGCCTCGGGCGCATAGGCCTTCATCATCGCCTCCGCTTCGGCTGGCAGCCGGACCAGATTGCCGCCCTTGCATGGTTCCATCACGATGACCGGCATGGCGTATTTCCGGGCGACCTCGTGGCAGCGCCGGGACTGGATGCCGGGATTCTCCCAGTCGATGTAGTTGATCTGCAACTGAACGAAGTCCAGGTCCCGGTGGTGGGCGGCCAGGATCTCGTCGAGCAGTTCGGGGGCGTCGTGGAAGGACATGCCCACGTTGCGGATTCTGCCCTCCTTCTTTTTGCGCTGAACGAAATCGAACGAGTGGTGCTGGATCGCCTGCTGATAGGCGGTGGCGCCGATGTTGTGCAACAGATAATAGTCGAAAAACTCCACACCGCATTTTTCGAGCTGTTCGCTGAAAATCTTCTCCTGGTCCTCCTCGGCCTTGAGCATCCGGGGCGGCAGCTTGGTCGCCAGGAGGAAGGAATCCCTCGCGTGACGCTTGACCAGGGCCTCCCGGACAAACTCCTCGCTTTTATAGGAGTGGTAGGTCAGCGCCGTGTCGAAGTAGGTGAACCCTCTTTCCAGGAAGGCGTCGACCAACGCCTTGAATGCATCCATGTCAACCGCCGTCTGGTCGGCCTTGTCCAGAAGCGGAAGGCGCATGCAGCCGAACCCGAGCTTTTTTATCATTTTCATCAATCCTCTTCTCTGTGGAAATCCAATCAGCCCGGTTCCTTTTCCGGCAGGACATCGTTGATGCAGCGCAAGGCGTTCATGGAGCGCGGGTATCCGATGTATGGGATAAGCTGCGTGACAACGTCGATCAGCGTTTCCTTGCTGGAGCCGACCGCGACGTTGCCCTGTATGTGGGCCTTCAGCTGCGGTTCGCACCCGCCGAGCGAGAGGATCATCGAAAATGTGAGCAACTCCCGCGTCTTGAGATCGAGCCCGGTCCGGGTGTAGTAGTCTCCGAAGCAGCTGGCGGAAAGGAGCCGCTGGATGTGCCTCTGGTTTTCCGGCGATTGTTCGTACATGGCGTCGATCGCGTCGCCGAAGATGGACCTGGAAAGGGCCAGCCCCTTGTCGAAACGCGTCTCCGGAGTGGTGGTGGACTGCCCTTCCAGCGGGAGCTCCACGCCCCGGCCCTCCAGAATTTCATTGGTGGCGTGGAGGAAGTCGAAGACCTTGCCCATGCCCGCATACGGCACGGCCTGGTAGACGATCTCCTTCGCCTCCACGGGCGTGACGCCGACGTTGAGCGCCCCGCCTAGCATGACCCTGTATTCGCCAAGCGCCTGCTGTGCGATGAGCGAGGCCAGAATCACCAACAACCGCGTCCGGGCGTCGAGATTGCCGTGGGCGATCACCTCGTCGAAAGCGAAGTTGTCGAATATCTCGATAAACTCCGGGTCCGTAATCTTGAGGGTGGATTGTCGGTCGGGAAACAGCTCCCCGTGGTTCCTGTCGGCGGCTTCACTGATAGCCATAGCGCCCTCCTTATTTCAAAGCGTTGTAGTCTTCGTCCGAAACGGGCTCCATCCATGTCGCCGGTCCCTTCTTCGGGTCGACCTCGATGGCGATGTGGGCGAACCAGCTATCCCTCGCGGCGCCGTGCCAATGCTTCACATCGGCGGGGATTTCGACCACGTCGCCCGCCCTCAGCTCCCGCGCCGGCTTTTCCCATTCCTGGTAATATCCCCGGCCGCCGGTGACGAGGAGCACCTGGCCGCCCGCATGGGAATGCCAATTGTTGCGGCAGCCCGGTTCAAAGGTCACATTGGCTATGGGCAGCGCGGAGCCCGCCGGCGTCAGCATGTTCAGCCACACCGTTCCGTTGAAGCGGTCGCTTTTGAATTTTTCCCCAATGGGAAAGATCACGCTCTCGCTCAAGTCATCCATCGCTCTATTCTTGGTCCCACTCACTGTAGTTTCCTCTCGACGGCCGTCCGGATCAGTCCGATCATTTCCTTTTTATCCGCCGCCGGGCCGTATCCATGACTCATGCCCATGCAACCCAGACCGATGGCTGAAACTTCCAGTCCGCTCTTGCCCAGTTGTCTTTTCCGCATGTCGCTCTCCTTTGAATTTGATCGCTCCCGGCTGGTTCATTATCCCAGGATCATGCTGGTTGGCGCACAATGGCCTGGCTCCACACGGCTACAGCGCGGCCCGGAGCATCTCGACGATATCGTTTTTGCTCATCGCCGGACGGCCGAGCAAATTGCCGTCCGCGTCCTTTGCGACAATGACCGCATCCTCGGCGTACTTTTCAAAGAGTGCGTCGCCGATACCGAGCTCCGAAAGTCTGGTCGGGCAGCCGATGGAGCGAAGGAACGTCTCGAAACGGTCGATGCCCGTCATGGCGCACTCGAGGTCGTCGGCCCTCTTGGGAGCCAGGCCGAAAATGCGCTCGGCGAACTGCACGAAACGCGCGGGCCGGGACTTCGCGGCGAATCGCATCCAGGCCGGATTGATAACGGCCAGCCCCGCGCCGTGCGTGATGTCGTGGTGGGCGGAAAGCGCGTGCTCGATCATGTGCACCGGGGCAACCATGTGCACGCCCGCCTGGACCCAGCCATTGAGCGCGACGATGGAGGCCCACTGGACCTGCGCGCGCGCTTCCAGGTCGCTGCCGTCGGCCACGGCCTTCCGGCCCCATTCGATGGCGTTGATAATGACTCCTTCGGCGAAGCGGTCCTGGATGGGAGTATTGTCCACGCCGTTGAAATAGCCTTCGGTCACGTGAGTGATGATGTCGCACACGCCGTACGCGGTCTGATCCTTCGGAAGGGTCAAGGTCAGCTCGGGATCGACCAGCGCGACTTTCGGGTAGAGGCATTCGGTGGAGACGAAGGACTTGATCTTCGATTCCGCGTCCGAAATGACCGCGCCGTCGTTCATCTCCGAGCCGGTGGCGGCCATGGTGGGGACGGTTATGATGGGCAGCGCCCGCGTGGGGATCACCCAGTTCTCCTGCCCGTGTCCGATCAGGTCCCAGGGGTCGCCGTCATACAGCACACCCGCCGCTATCACCTTCGATGCATCCATGGCGCTGCCCCCGCCAATGGCGATGACCACGTCGCAGCCCTCCTCCCGCGCGACTTTCACGCCGCGCCGGACAGACGAGACGCGCGGGTTGGGTTCGACGCCGGCGCATTCGGCATAGGCCATGTCCGCGCTTTTCAGGCTTTCTACCGCGCGATCAAAAACCCCGTTGCGTTTCACGCTTCCGCCGCCAGTGACTATCAGGGCTTTCTTGCCGTATTCGCTTGCGACCTGGCCCAATCGCGAGAGCGTCCCCGCGCCGAATTTCAATCTTGTCGGATTGTAAAATTCAAAGTTCATGCATTTTCTCCATCAGTGGTTATTCTGTCGCCAACAAGGTTGGGAGCTAAAATCCGGGGTGGGGATCGTGCACGAGCCCCACCCGATCTACGCTCTATTTTTTAAGGCCATAGAGCGAAACCGGGTAGACCGATCCTCTTGTATTTTTGCCTGATCGTACGAAAGGTCCAACAAACATATTGTTCGCGACGGCTCAGTCTGATAAAAAGGAACAAAAAGAACTGGAGAATTCCGATGAGCACTCAAGCCATGGCGGTAATCGACGCCCTGTCCGCATCGCGTCGGGCGCTGGCAAGTCAGGTTTCCCGCTGGACCGAGAAGGCCCCTAGGCTGGAAACCCAAATTCCGGGACTGATACTTGTCAGATATGAAGGGCCTACGGAGCCGATGAGCGGCGTGTACGAACCCTGTATTTGCCTGGTGGCCCAGGGGGCGAAACGCGTCATGCTCGGGGACGAGGAATACGTGTACGACGCGAACCACTACCTGATTACATCCGTGGGATTGCCGGTGGTGGCGAACGTCGTTGAAGCGAGTAAGGAAGTCCCTCTTCTCGGGCTGGTATTGAAAATCGACCTGCGCGTTGTGGCTCAGTTGATGGTGGACGGCAACCTGCCCGTTTCCCGCACCCCGCAATCGGGCCGGGGCATGACTGTCAGCGAGATCTGCGCGCCGCTGCTCAATGCTCTCCTGCGCTTGATCGATCTTTTGGATCAACCCGAAGACATCCCGGTCCTGGCTCCGCTCATTCACAAGGAAATCCTGTACCGTCTTCTGATAGGGGAACAGGGGCCGCGCCTGCGGCAGATCGTGTCCGCCGGAAGCCACGGCTATCAAATTGCTCGCGCCATCGACTGGCTGATGAAAAACTACGCCCAGCCGCTCAAGGTGGACAGCCTGGCCAGGCAGATGGGGATGAGCGCGTCGACATTCCATTACCATTTCCGCGCCTTGACGGCCATGAGTCCGCTACAGTACCAGAAATGGCTGCGCCTGCATGAGGCCAAGCGGCTCATGCTCATGGAACAACAGGATGCCACCAGCGCCGCTTTTCAGGTGGGCTACGAGAGTCCGTCGCAATTCAGCCGCGAATACCGCCGTCAATTCGGGGCTCCCCCGTTGCGGGATATCAGGAATCTGCATCAGAGCGGGCAGCGCGAGGGCGTGGCTGGCGAGGCCTGATGGATCTGATCCGCCGATATGCGCTCCGCCCCCTGTCGGCATGAGGAGAGCGCGCTCATCTTCGCGCTGCCGATACTTGCGGCGGCAGAAGCAAAAATGAGGATCGCAGATGCTGGCATAGACCGCTGCCATAAGACCGGGCTCTAATAAACCGCCGAGTTGGCGGGTGGCGTCGATGCGACCGGCTGGGGCTCCATGATCGCGTTCCGCGCCGCCGCGCAGGGACCCACGGGGAGCTTGGGAAAAATCCTACGTCAAGGTTTTCCGAGCGCGCGCAGTCGTCCGAATGGTCAGTTTTCAACTTCTCGGCTGCGCCTTCAAGCATAATCACGCGTTAGGTTTGTGCATTCGCAATGATCCATCCCGATCACTCCTTTTCCCTCAGGAGGGTGGGGGCTTTTTCGGCTATCCCTCCCCTCAAAGGCCAGGCATTTCTTTCATCGTTGGTCTCCCCCGAAGGATTTCTTTGCCGGCGGGCAGGAAATTATTTCCTGGCAATAGCTTCCAATGCCAAAAATGCATAGCAATATCAATCTGTTATAGGTTGGCGCCAACCTTGCTCAACCCTGACGGCAAGAGAAAAAGCAGGGCCGGAGCAAGAGATTCAGCTTTCCCAACTGCTCATACGTTGAATCAGCGGGCCGTCACACCGCTAATAACCGTCAGAGAGGATTCACCATGGCGCTCAGCATCAACACCAACATCGCATCCCTAACCGCCCAGGGCAACGTCAACAAGACCCAGGCTTCGCTGGAAAAAGCTCTGGAGCGGCTGTCTTCGGGTCTGCGCATCAACAGCGCTAAGGACGACGCCGCGGGACTCGCCATCTCTAACCGCATGACGGCCCAGGTCAATGGACTCAACCAAGCCGTCAGCAATGCCAACGACGGCATCTCCCTCGCCCAGACGGCGGAAGGCGCCCTGGATCAGGTCACGTCCAACTTGCAGCGCCTGCGCGAACTTGCAGTCCAGGCGGCCAACGCATCCAACAGCGACGATGACCGCGCGGCCTTGCAGGAAGAAGCCTCCCAGTTGCTCGATGAAATCGATCGCATTGCAAACGACACCGATTTCAATGGCATCACGTTGCTGGATGGCAGCTTCGTCAGTCAGAAGTTCCAGGTGGGCGCCAACGCGGGGCAGACGATTACGATCAGCATGAGCTCCGCAAAGACCGAGGACCTTGGGACGGACAACACGGCCGCCCTGACGGCCCAGGGAACTTCCACGGCGTTTAGCGAAGGCGACCTTATTATCAACGGCGTAACGATCCGGAGTTCTTCGATTCAGGACGATACGGCCTCATATCCCACTTCCAGCAAGGCGGCGAGCGCAATCGCCAAGGCGGCGGCCATCAACGCCAGCTCCGATGAAACGGGCGTGACTGCAACAGCCGATGAAAACGTGCTCGAAGGCGCTTACATGTCAGGGGCCGCCGGCAGCGGCACGCTCACCATCAACGGCGTAGCGATCTCGGTCACCACCACCGACGACGCGAGCGCCAGCCGCACATCGGTTGTCGAGGCCATCAACGCGGTTTCCGGGCAAACGGGCGTCGTGGCGGAAGATACGGGCTCCGATGCGACCGGCGTCACCCTTACCGCAGCGGACGGGCGCAACATAACCGTACAGTTCGGCTCTCCGACATCGGGCGTGTTCGACTCGAGCAGCACCGGCATCACAGGGCTCGACGCCAACGAACTCGCCGGAACGAGCATGACCGCCGCAGCCGGAACCGGCTACATCACCATCAATGGAGTGGCCACGGCGCTGGTGACGACCAGCACGGACGCCGCTACATCAAGGGCGAACGTGGTTGCGGCCATCAACGCAATCTCGGACCAGACGGGCGTCATTGCTACGGATACGGGTGACGACTCCCTGGGGATCACCCTGACGGCGGCGGATGGCCGTCATATAACGGCGGAATTCAGCCGCGTGACCGGCGAGTTCGATTCAATCAATACGGGTGTGAGCGCGGACAAGGCGGTTGTGAAGACCGGCGGGGCAAACATAACCACCAATAGCGAGTCAGGAAATCTGACGATTACAGTTGGCTCGACCAGCGTTACACTCTCCGGTGTAACCCTTACCGGAACCTCGGCGACAGATCAATCCACCATCCTCGGCCTGATCAATTCCAACTCCGATTTGCAGTCGCTGGGCGTCACCGCGGTGGCAAAAAACACCTCCGGCATACAGATTATTTCCGCCAATGGGGAGGCCCTTTCATTTGCTGAAACCTTTGCGACCACAACTCTTGCAGGCCTCGACCTGGCAGGAACCTACTCCGCCGGCGCCGTTCAGGGCGAGGCGAGCACCGCCGAAGGCACGGACTACGGCTCCTACACGCTGACTTCGGCAAGCGAGATCGTCATCAGCAGCGGCTCGGGAAGCGCCACGGACCTTGCGGCCATCGGACTGGTGAGCGGGACCTACGATCCGCAGACAGCTTACACTTCGACCACCAGCAATAACGGCATCGCCATCAGCGAAGGCGACGTAAAAATCAACGACGTCCTGATCGGAGCATCCGAGGCGTCATCCGACACCTATTCGCGCTATTCCAGTTCGGTGGATTCCGCGGAAGCGGAGGAGTTGACGGCTGCAAGCGCCATCGCAAAAGTCGCAGCCATCAATGCCATTTCCGATCAGACGGGAGTGACGGCCACTGTAAATGAGAATGTCTCCGACGGCGCCGACATGGCAGGCGGCAGCGCCGGAACGGGAACCATTACGATCAACGGCGTCGAAACCGCCGTGATCGGCGTAACGGACGTAACCGATGAAACGACGGCCGCACAGAACCGATCATCGGTGATTGACGCCATCAATGCGATCTCCGCGCAAACAGGCGTTGTGGCGGTGGACAGCAACGACATAGGAAGCGGCGTGAGACTCATCGCCGCCGATGGCCGCAACATCAATATCGAATTTTCGGACGGACTGACTTCCGCGAACACGGGAGTGACCGGATCGAGCGTAACGCAGACTCTTGGCGGGAGCGCCATGGGCGCGGCCGCCGACGATAGCGGGACCGTCACCATCAATGGCTATTCGGTGACGGTCAGCACCTTGAATTCGTTGACAACCGATCAGAACAGGGATGCCGTGGCGGCGGCCATCAACGCCATATCGAGCCAGACGGGCGTTTACGCCACCAACACGGGCTCCAACTCCACCGGCGTCACCCTCTCATCCTCCGACGGGGTGGGATTTACGGTGTCCGTGTCAGGATTGTCCGCCGCCAATTCGGGGCTGGGAGTCGATGATGGCGGCTCCACCACCGTGGATGGAATGTCCGACACCACATTCGGAACGTACACACTCTCTTCCACGACTTCCTTCTCGATAGAAAAGGGCTCCACCGCCAACCTCGAAAGCACCGGCCTGACTGTCGGCGTCTATGGAAGCGGCAAGAGCGGCATGGCTCTCTCCGACATTGACCTCTCCACGGCGGAGGGCGCTTCGGAGGCCATCGAGGCCATCGACAACGCACTCAACCAGGTGGACTCCAGCCGCTCCATCCTCGGCGCGGTGCAGAACCGTTTTGAAGCGACCATCAGCAATCTCTCCAACATCTCGGAGAACCTCACCACGGCGGCTTCGCGCATCACGGATGCGGACTTCGCGGCGGAAACGGCCAACATGACCAAGTACCAGGTGCTCCAGCAGGCGGGCGTCTCGGTGCTGGCGCAAGCAAACAAGCTGCCGCAGCAGCTTCTCAGCCTCCTCCAGCAATAACGGGGCGGGCCCTTCCTTCTCCACGTCGGAGGGGGAAGGGCCCGTTTTGTAGCGCTTCAGAGAACGGATTCTGTATGGCGTTTTCCTTAGTTATTCTTATGCATACTTCCGATTCCCGCGATCTTCTCAGACTTTGACGCCGATTCACCCATTAGCAAGCACCCGCGCGCAAACCGGGCAACTTCCCTTCCACAGTCCTCCAGCCTCGACAGCAGCAGGTCGATCACGGGCCCTATGGGCGGCCTCGCCGGATGGCTTGCCGCATTCAACGGATCGGTCCCTTTCTGGACCTCATAGGCGTCGGAGAACCCGTCGCCATCATCGTCCATGTCGGCGTTGTTCCCAATGCCGTCGTGGTCGGTGTCCAACCACTCTTTGGGATCATCCGGAAAGGCGTCCTGACTGTCGGGAACTCCATCGCCGTCTTTGTCATTGGGATTGATTCCCGTTCCACTCAGAGAAACGTTGACCGTCCCGGAATCCGGATCATTCGAGGAAATGGCCAGTGTGGCGGTTTTCGTTCCGATCGAGGTCGGGGTGAATTCCACCAGCACCGAGCAGGAGCCTCCCGCCGGGAGCGTCTGGCCAAGGCAGGAGCCCTTCGCCGCAAACATCGATGCGGCCGAGCCCGACTCGCTCAGATCCTGGATGGTTAGATCCGAATAGCCGTTGTTGTCGATCTGGACCGTCAGAGTCCCCGTCGCGCCTGTTGCAACGTTGCCAAAGGCGAGGGTGGCGGGAGAAACGGCTATGTCGGGAACCGGGGTGGAGAACGTCCCGCGCCGGTATATCACCCCGAATTCCGCATCCGCCAAGTCCTTTGCCGCGCTTCCGGCTGGCGTGATGCCGTCGGAGGAGAGCTGCCGGAGATATATCGAGTGCGCCGTTGGAACGGTGTAGTCAACCTGCCCATAGGCTATGGCCGAGGCGTCTCCGTTGTAGCACGGCGCGCCGTAGTCTCCCGACACGGACCCTACCGCCTTGCTTTCGCCGGTTATCAGGTTGCTGGCAACCACCGTCGAAGCCCCTGTGGAGGAACTGTAAAGATCCCAGGTCATGAGGTGATTGCTGACCTGGCTAAGCGACGGGTAGCCGATGTCATAGCCGGGGACCGGGGGAACAAGGGCGAAAGTCTGCTCCGTCACAAGATCTATGGCATAGATGCTCCACGCCCCAACCGTCGTCCCGTCCGAAAGCTTTAGTATATTGTATGCGTCGTAGACGAGGTATCTGTTGTCCGCAGTGAAGTCCATGGCGTCGGCGTAGACAACGGTCTGCACGGTGTAGCCCTCCGTGCCGGGCGCGGCCAGATTGAACTGCCGTGTTTCTCCTCCGGGCCGGAGATCGATGACCGTAATCTTGTCGGTGGGGTTTCCGTAGTAATCGAGCAGCACAAAACCATAGACTTCTTCGTCCGGCGACATGGCGACGGAATGGATCTGGTAAGACATGCCGAGGCAGGATTCCGCGCTGCCGCCCGCCGTTGTGATAAAACAGGCGTCGGAGTAGTAGTTGGTGAAGAAGGCCGTGTCGCCATCGCCTGAAACCGATGGCCGGGCCTGGTCGACCTTGTAGTAGGAGAGCCAGTTTCCGTACTGCCCGTCTCCCAACGCCGTCTCGCGGCGCGCGAGGTAATATCCGTAATAGCTCGGATCATATGATACGAAGATATAAGAGTCGTCGCCGGAAACCGCGGGAGTGGGATCGGGGTCGGGCGTGCCTGAACTGTCTACGATTTCCACGGCGTCGAAAGCCTCCGCGACCTTAGACGCCTCGGTAGACCCGGAGCCGTAAAGCTCTTCCGCCGACTGAATGCAGGCGAGACGCATGTCGACAAACTGCGAGTTCGTCACCAGATGCACCGTTTGCGCCCGGTAAAATATCTTCGACGCCTTTTCGCGGCCTATCGCTCCGTTCAACCCTTCCGCCAGCAGGTAGAAAGCGTGCGAGACGATGGTCATATTGATATGCACGCCGCCGTAGTCCTGGTCCTGAAGCATCTGGAGAAGGGGACTGTTCCGATTGTAGAATTCGCTCATTTTTGACGGATAATAATAATTATAGCCGGAAATGACCTGCACCGACGAAGGATTTTTGAGGCTCCGCGATGTGCTCTCGTTGAAGACCGTTCCGTCTATCCAGTCCGTGGAGCCGGTCGCATACGCCTCCACCATTTCTCCGAAAATATCGGACAACGCTTCATTGAGCGCTCCCGACTGATCCTGGTAGACGAGGTTGCATGTGTAGGACGTCACGCCGTGGGTGATCTCATGGCCGACGACGTCGAGCGCCGCGGCGTAAATCTTGGCGTCTCCGAAAAATACCGCGTTGTATTCCGTGGTCCAGAAGGCGTTGTTGAAGTTGGACCCCACGCGGACGAAGCCCATTATGTTTCCGCCCTGTCCGTCGATGGAGTTGCGCCCGTGGACGTTCTTGTAATAATCATACGTCTTGGAAAGATTGTAGGCCATGCTGACGCCGTCCTTCAGCCATCCGGAAGTCGCGCTCGTGGATGTGACGTAGGAGGCGCTGATGCTTCCGCTGCTCGGCAGTTCGTTGTGCGCCATGTCCAGCACGAAAATGGCGCCTTTCGTCGAGTCAGCGGAGGGTGGGTCCGAGGAGGCGTCGTACATCGCCTTGCTGGCGTCTATCAGGTAGTATTTGCTGTTCTCAGACCACAGATTGAGGCTTCGAGTGGTGTTCAGGAGATCCGCGCCCGAGCCGGTCGCGGCGCCTGTCTTCACCTGGTTGAAGGCGGTGAGGACGTTTCCGTTGAGCGCGTCCACCACGACCACCCAGTCGGACGCCGCGTCCCCGAGGACCCGCACCTTCCAGGATAGTCTGCTGAGGCCGGAACCCGGCGCGTAGACGATCAGTTCGCTCGTGATCCGGGCGTCGGAAGCTCCATCCGGGACTTCCTTCTCCGCGATAGCCTCCGCCCGCGCCTCCGTGAGCACGGGAGTGCAGACCAGTCTCTTCGGCGTTCCCGCATACGCCCCGTTCAGCAGATCGACGTTTCCCTCGGCGTCGAGGTGCACGTTCAACTCGGCGGGCCAGACCGGCATGCCTTTATATTGCTGCGAATACCGTAGGTGCCTGCGCCCGAGGTCGTCCTCCCAGTATTTCTCGAGTTGCATTTCCTCATCCGGGTCCGACAGCCTCAGCAGCCCGGCCCGCTCACGCAGGAACGCCCGGGATGTCATCTCGTCCCGCTCCCTGCCGGAAACCATGCCTTCCATCGCCGCTCGCAGCTTGACGGCCCGTCCGTCGGATGTGGCGCCAGCCGCGGCCCTGATCTCTCTCGGGGTTCCAACGAAGGGGCGGTAGCTAACTTGTAGTCCCGCATTGTTCGCCTTAAGAGACTGTCCGACTGTTGCACGGCCCTGCTCCCACGCCTGAGGTCTTGCAGCGTCGCCCGACGCTTTCTTGCCGGACGTGGAGCCGCCCTGCGTTTCCGCAATCGCCTGGAGCCGCGTTTTGAGAAGCTCCGCACCGGCCGCGTCCCGCTCCTGCGTGGGGGCGCCCATCCGCCGGACGGGCGTTGCAACCGAGGGCAGATTCGACGTCGACAGAACAGGCTCCGTCCGGACGTTTTCCGGGAGGGTCTGGGCCGCCCCGATTCCAGGCCCGAAAAGCGCTGCCATGAAAAGAGCCAGCGCAATGAGGATGAATGATGCTCTTGCCGTACGAGAAAATTTCATGGCGCATTCCCTCCTGCTCTATAAGGCTTTAGATTCACTCAATGATAATTTTGCCCTGTGATCCCTTTCCTGATCCTTGCGTCCTTATGGCCAAAGTCTTTGCCAGCGCATCCCCGCTTCGGGCGTCTACAACATAGTCCCAGGCTTCTCCCAGCCCGGCTTCCGCATACACCCGATAGGCCAATACGGGCGCCTGATCCGAGCCACAATAGATGATCAGCTCCGCCCGCGCTTTTCGGAAAGCGTCTTCCGTGGTCCCGAGGTTTTTCGCCACGGCGCGTAATGCCTCCGTTTCACCGAGAACCGGATGGACATCCAGTCCTACGGGGGTCGGAACATAGCGCCCCTCCACCAGGTAGATCCGCCCCCTAGCATCCATGTGAACGTTGACGCCCGACGGCCATACATCGATTCCCTTGCAGCGTTGCTTCAACCGAACGTGCCGGTCGCCCGACTCCTCGGTTTGCACGGCTTCTACGGCAAGTTCTTCTTGAGGCTCATGGAGACGGAACAGATCGCGGTATGCCGCTATAAAAGCAATGGCGGCTTCACCCGCCGAACCTTCTTCAATTGCCCTGCGGAAGGCGGCGTCGTTCCGCAAGTGGGCCGAAAGGTCGGCCCCTTTCATAAATCGCACGGTCCCGTTCGCCGCATCCCTGACAAGCGTCGCGTCCGGGGACGGGAAGCGTTCGCTCTCAACTGACTTCATGGCGGAAAAACCCTCCTGGTGCGGGACCATCCGGCAACCCATCGCCAGCCCCGTTGCACCCAAATCCGGATATAACGCCAGCGCCAGGAGCAGTAGGCGCAACACAGCGCTCCTCGGGGCCCCCCGGAGAATAACGCGCGGTAGAGCGCGCGCACCCAGACGGAGCGGCTCTTTGCGCAAATCAGCAGACAGACGACAACCCACGGCGCGGACCTCGTAGCGTCTTGTCATTCACACAATTTCAAATTTTTATTGCACGGTGAATCGAGGCGGAAGAACGCCCCAGCGAACACTGATTTTGTGGTAGCACGCGGCGCGGCGCCTGTCAAGGCCCTTTCCGGAGGCAGCCGCGAGCTGTGCGCCGGACAAGGCTATTGCCGCACCCCAGTATGACTCCTAATTATCTCCAATACATCCGACATGCTGGCAACGCGCGCGGGAGTATGCTAAGATGACGCCCTTGTTGTGGACAATTTTGTTATCACCGCAGCACGCCAGGGATGGGAGATCCCGGTTTCTCAGGCCAGGACCGCCTCCTTCCCGGCGGCGCGGGAAAAGGCCTGCGGTCGCTCCTTTGGGGCGGCGACGGGCTATATGCATTCAGAAACCAGGACAACCAGACGGCGTCGTCACTGAACAAACGAGAAGGGACCCTTTATGAGCGCCACGGATTTTACGCCTCCTCCCAATTTTATTCGCAACATCGTCATGGAAGACATGAAAACGAACAAGTTCGGCGGCAGGGTGATGACCCGGTTCCCTCCGGAGCCCAACGGCTACCTGCACATAGGGCACGCCAAGTCCATCTGCCTGAACTTCGGGCTCGCCGCCGAATTCGGAGGAGCGTGCAATTTCCGTTTCGACGACACTAACCCGACGAAGGAGGAAGTCGAATATGTCGAATCGATCCAGGCGGACGTCCGGTGGCTCGGGTTTGACTGGGGCGACCGGCTCTACTACGCGTCGGATTACTTCGACAAACTTTATGATTGGGCGGTGGAGCTCATAAAGATGGGCAAGGCTTACGTGTGCAGCCTGACGCCCGAAGAGACGCGGGAATATCGTGGAACTCTGACCGAGCCCGGCAAGGACAGCCCCTATCGGACCCGGTCGGTGGAGGAAAACCTCGACCTCTTCGAGCGCATGCGGGGAGGGGAATTCGAGGAGGGCCAGCACGTCCTGCGGCTCAAGATCGACATGGCCTCCCCAAACCTCAATATGCGCGATCCGGTGGCGTACCGCATCCGCAAGACGCCGCACCACAGGACCGGGGCGAAGTGGGTCATCTACCCGATGTACGATTACGCCCACGGACTTTCGGACTCCATCGAAGGCGTCACGCATTCCATCTGCACGATGGAGTACGAGGACCACCGGCCTCTTTACGACTGGATTATCGATGAACTCGGGGTTTACCATCCGCAGCAGATCGAGTTTGCCCGCCTGAACCTGACCTACACCGTGATGAGCAAGCGAAAGCTCCTCCAACTGGTGAACGAAAAGCACGTCCGGGGATGGGACGACCCGCGCATGCCGACGCTTGCGGGGTTCAGGCGGCGGGGCTATACGCCCGAGTCGATCCGCGCCTTCTGTGAAAAGATCGGAGTAGGGAAGCGCGAGGGCATCGTCGATATAGCGCTCCTCGAGTACTGCATCCGCGAGGACCTGAACAAGCGCGCCCCGCGCGTCATGGCAGTTCTCAATCCTATCAAGGTCGTCATCGACAACTATCCCGAGGGGCAGGTGGAGCACCTCGAGTGCATCAACAACCCGGAAGACCCCTCAATGGGCTCCAGGCTGGTCCCGTTCTCGAAGGTGCTTTACCTGGAGCGGGAAGACTTCATGGAAAACCCGCCGAAGAAATTCTTCCGGCTGGCTCCGGGACGGGAAGTGCGCCTGCGCTACGCCTACTTCATCACCTGCGTCGGAGTGGTGAAGGATGAGAAGACCGGCGAGGTGACGGAGCTTCATTGCACTTACGATCCCGCGACGCGGGGCGGGTCGGCCCCCGACGGGCGGCAGGTGAAGGCGACGCTCCACTGGGCGTCCGCCGAGCACGCCGTCAAGGCGGAGGCGCGCCTCTACGACCGGCTTTTCTCCGTTCCAAACCCGGCGGGGGACAAGGAGGAGCTTGATTTCAAGGTGCACATCAACCCGAAATCGCTGGAAGTGATCGCATCCTGCCGCGTCGAACCGAGCCTTGCGACCGCCGCGCCCGGAAGCCGTTTTCAGTTCGAGCGCCTCGGGTATTTCTGCGTCGATCCGGACTCCACGCCTGAAAAACCCGTTTTCAACCGGACCGTGACCCTCCGCGACACCTGGGCCAAGATCGCCAAGGCCGAGGGCGGAAAATAACCAGCGCAAGTTCAGGCGCGCCCCGAGGGAGAAATGTAGACCCTGCAGGGCGCGCCAAGTTAGCCTTTACGCCCCCTTCGCCACGGCTTCCGGCGTCATCATCCCGGATTATCCCTTTCATGAGATAAAAATCGCAAGCAGACGCAACATTGTGCTTGCATGTCAGGCGTCCATGCAATAGTAAGGAAAGTGGAAAGGGCGTAATATTCTACGCCTACACATCGTCCGATTCCCAATCAGCAGCATATGACAGAGCAAGACTAACGGGCTTGGCTTCGCACCAGCGAGGCTCCGCATCCGCTCCCACAACCCCAAAGATGGAGGACGGCATGTATCGGAGGCTTCTTGCATTCGCGGCGGCCGCATTCTCGGCGCTCCTTGGCGGCGTTCTTCCCTGTCTGGCCATTACGTTTGTGGACCCGGCCGGCGACGCAGGCGGGCCGGACATCACCGCCATGGAATACGTCGTCTCGAACGGCAATCTGGACATCAAGCTTTCCTTCGCCCAGAATCTTTCCGGAAGCGTTATCAACCAGTCCATGCTGGCGTCGATAAGCATCGACATCGACAAGTCGCTGATGACGGGGTTTTCCAACCTCGGGGGACTGCCCCCGCGCTATGGGTGCGACTATGAAATTTCCCTCATGGTGATGGGCTTCAATTCAGGCGACGGGGCGACGCTCAAGTACTGGCGCCACAAGTCGGAGCCGCCGTACGTCAGCCTGGACAGGGTTTCGGTGGCTCTTGGCGATCTGTGGACCCCGAACGGCAGCGTTTTCGTGGTAGGGGCCAATTCCACTTATGGGACCACCAGTAAACAGATATTTCTCCGCGTTCCCCTGTCCCTGTTCAGCAACGACTATTTCCCGTTCTGCTCCGACGAACTGACCTTCTGCACCAGTTCGCTCATTTCCTGCCCGCTCGCCTTGACGAGAAACCTGGCCGACGCCTACGTCCAGATGATTGCATTCGATATGTATTACGACACAAGCGCGGACGTCCTACCGGCCAGCGGAGTCCTTTCCACGGCTTCGGGAGCGGTTATGCCCTACTACAGCAGGGCGAACCCGACCGTTCAGGCAAGCGATCCGTCCGACGACTGCTATGCGCCTCCCGGCCTGAATGGCGAAGAAATCACGGGGCTCAGCGCATACGCGCAGGAGGACGGGAACCTGTCGCTTGAAATAAAACTGAAGACCTACAGCATGGAGGACACGGCCGGCTATTACCTCTACCTGGACCTCGACGACAACGCGGCGACAGGTTTCAGCTTCAGCGGAATTGGCGCGGACCTCATCGCATATTATCAGAACTTCGAGAATCCCATATCCGAGGCGAACCCGCTCGAAGGGAAGCTAACCTTCCGGGTGGGACAAACATCCTGCACCCTCCTTTACACGGATCATCTGGCTTCCGTGTGGCGCAGCACGCCGGGGTATGTCTGGATAACGCTGCCGCAGGGAGCGATACAGCCCTATCTTGCGACCAATGCGTCCGGGATCGTCCGGGTGGTTGCGGCGGCAAACGAACCGGAATACCCCGAACCCGAGAACTACGTGGACCTCGCCCCCAACAGCGGGGCGATGGCGGTCCCCATGTTCACCCCGACTCCGGCGGCCCCTGTCGCCTCCTTCAACGCGGACAAGACCAGCGGAGCCGCGCCCCTCACCGTGCAGTTCACCGACGCCTCAACGGGGGACGTCACCGAATGGCTCTGGAATTTCGGGGACGGAAAGAGCAGCGTGGAGCAGAATCCCTCCCACAATTACACGGAAGCCGGCGGCTATGACGTAACGCTCACCGTATCGGGGCCTGGCGGCGACAACGGACTCACTCGCGCGAATTACATTACGGTCTACGCACCGCTTGGCGTCAGGGGATTCCTCCCCGAAATTCTTCTATTGCTGGAGGAATAAGAACGGTGCAACTGGTTAGTTGCGTAACATGCTAGAAAATGCGGGCAAATCCGACATGGCAGCGCTGCGTTAAAGCTATAATGCAGCTATAATCTTAGAATGCAACAAGAAAATTAGATAATCCCGGACTGCGGCGTGCACCGAAGAGAAGACAGGGAAAATCGAGCATCTCGAATGGATGCAAAGGATTCCGGAGCGTCCGTAAGCAGGGAAAGTGGTTGTTGCATCCTGGAACTATAAAAAAACTTGACAATAAGAGTGTTATCTTACTAAATTAGTACACCTTTAGTGTAAATAATCTTCTCTCTGCACCTATTATGTAAGTTGCCGTTTCTTGTGATGCGGTCATTGGGGGGGCTTCATGAGAAAGAAAGAACATACACCGCGGTCCACGGGCCTTCACTTCGCGGGAGCAGACGCTCAAGCCACTCAGATGCGTCACATGGAGGCTTGGAATCAAGTCAACCGATTCTCACATCCTGGAGCCGTCCACCGCGTTGCTTCCATGTAAGCTGCTTTCCCTCCCACCACACCATCCGGCAGACTTGAGGGAAATCCTATGGGAACCGCGGCAAACGTAGCAATAATCGAAGGCGAAGCATCCAGGACCCTGGACCTGAAAGCAAAGGTGGAAAACCTTGGATATGGGGTCATCGTCTTTGGGGCGATCCCATCCGATGCACGCGCCGCAGCTGAATTGCGCGCTGGAGCGGCGGACATTGCGCTGGTGGGCGTAGCGCCGGAGAACGATTTTCAGGGAATCGAAACCGCGAAGGCTCTCCGGTCTTGCATGGACATCCCGATCATACATCTTTGTCCGTACATGGATGAGGAGATGCTGCGCAGAACTTCGCAGGCGGAGCCCTATGGGCGTCTCGTAGGTCCGGTCCACGAAGGAGCGCTCTACAGCGCCATTGAACTGGCGCTGCATCAGCACCGGGCGAGTTCAGAGCGGAGAAACAGTGACGCGCGACTCCAGGCGGAAGCAATCCGGGAAGGAGAGGGGGTCCTCGTTGCGGACGCCCGAACCGGGAGAATCATTGAAGCCAGTCCCGCCACCCTGGATCTCCTCGGGTACAGAGAAGAGGAACTCCTGGCGCTTGAAGTCGAAGACGTCCTTGCGGACGGAGGCGGGTCTTGGAATGGAAACGCCAGCAGGGAAGAGGCCCTCAATGCTGCCATCGGAGGCGGGTTGCGTCACAAGAACGGATCCACCATCCACGTCGGCGCCTCCGCCATCACTATCCATTATATGGGCGGAAGCGCACTCTGCATCGTGCACCGTTGCACCTCGCCAACCGAAGACGGGAACTGGGTGGGCGCCCGTCAACTGCATAGCGACGGGATGCAGCGCCTCTGTCGCACGGCGGGCTCCGTTTCTCACTGCTTCAACGGAATCATTCAGACCATTCTCGGCAACGCCGAACTGATCGAGGCGGATAACCCGGACAATGTGCACGTTGAGCAGGAAGTAGCGGAAATAATCAAAGCCTGCCACAAGGCCACCGGCATCACCAGACAGTTGTTGGCCTACGTCGGCCACATCCCGCTGCGCCTGGCGGAGGTGAATCTCTCGGAACTGGTTGCGCAAATGGCGCCGCGCCTCCGGTCCATGGCCTCGGGAAAAGCCGCCATTCAACTCCAGCTTGCGGAGGGACTCCCTCTCATTCAAGCGGATGCGGAGCGGGTGCGACTGATTCTTGAAAATATTTTTGTAAATAGCCTGGAGGCGATCGAAGACATAGGGGGAAAGATCAGCATCACCACCACCGCCATGGCCGCGTCGCCGGCGGACCCAAGCATGTTCCTGCCGCTTTCCGGCTCGGCGAAGGGCGGGTTTGTAGTATTCGAGGTGCGGGACAACGGGTGCGGGATGAACAATGAAACCATGGTCAGGATATTCGATCCCTTCTTCACGACAAAATTCATCGGGCGGGGTCTGGGCCTGTCGTCGGTTTTTGGAGCGGTCCGCCAGCACAAAGGGTTCCTGGGCGTGAGCAGCACGCTTGGCGCAGGATCGAGGGTGGCCGTTGGGCTGCCCGTTTCAGAACGGCCCGGAAGGGGTGTCGAGCCCCACGGGCGTCAATAGAAAGCATGCTGTAGCTCACTTAGGCCGACATCGGGTTCGGGCGGATACAGGCCGCGGATGGAATAAACCTCTTGCGCTTCGCCCATTGATGGCCCGTTTGCAATGGGCTGATAGCGCCGCCTCCCAGGAAACCTTGAGATCGGAATCAGGCAACTCAGTCCAGTCCCCTCGGTCAGAATAATTAGGAATTAACGCAGCCAGTCCTGGCAGCTGCGTCATGCCTCCAGGCGGCCATCGCGGCAGCCTCTATCCTTAAGACAATCCGGATGCATTTTTTCGCGATCTTACAATCGTGTAGGGGAGCGCTTCCTTCCGCAAGAAGAGCGGGAGAGCGCTTTTGCGGAAAATTCCCGCCCCGCGCCCGTCCTTCGTAATGCATCCGATGGAAGGGACTCCAAATGAATCCCGCACATTTAGAACAATTTCGTGACATTTTCATTGAAATGCGCTATCTTCCCAAATCGAGACTTTGACGGGGAGATATTGGGACATTGGAAATGAACGGAAATTATAGTTACCTGGAATTGAGGGCTCTGCACGAGATTGCGCGCATCCTCGCGCGCCCCGACGAATTGAAGATCCAGCTCCAGCAGACGTTGGACCTCCTGAGCACCTGGCTTGGCATGGAACGCGGGATGATTTCCGTGCTGGATCTGCATACGGGGGAAGCGTGGTTGGATGTGGCCCGGGGCGTGGACGTAGAGGCCGGGAAGATATCCTACCAGCCCGGCGAGGGCATCACCGGCAAGGTTGCCCAAATGGGCCGTCCCATGGCGATTGCGAACCTTGGGAACGAGACGCATTTCCTAGATCGGACGGGCGCCCGCAAGATGCTCAACCGGGAGGAGCTGGCGTTTCTCTGCGTCCCGATCTTCTACCAGAACCGGGTGGTCGGGGTCCTTTCGGCCGACAAACTGGCGCACAGGGTTGAGAACCTCGACCAGGAAGTGGATCTGCTTTCGGGGGTTGCGGAGCTTCTCGGGAAAGTGGTGCATTTTCGGGCCGTCGAGGAGGAAAACCGCAGATTGCGCAGGATGCTCGCGGAGGCCAAACGCCCAAGGACGGCGATCATTGGGCGGTCGAAGGTCGTGGACGAAGTGCTGCGCCTTATCGACCAGGTGGCCGACACCTCGACGACCGTGCTGATCCACGGCGAAACGGGAACGGGCAAGGAGCTGGTGGCGAGGGCAATCCACGAAAACAGCCGCCGCCACGGAAAACCGCTCGTTCAGGTGAACTGCGCCGCGATGCCGGACACGCTCCTCGAGAGCGAGCTCTTCGGTCACGACAAGGGAGCGTTTACGGGCGCGGTGACGAGGCGGCGCGGGCGCTTCGAGGAGGCGCAGGGCGGGACCATATTCCTCGACGAGGTCGGGGAGCTTTCACCGATCGCCCAGGCCAAGCTGCTGCGCGTGCTCCAGGAGAGGGAGTTCCAGCCGCTCGGCTCCTCGCGGACCGTCAAAGTGGATGTGCGGGTGATCGCGGCGACAAATAAAGACCTGGAAAAGGAGGTCGCAAGCGGGGTTTTCCGGTCGGACCTCTACTACCGGCTGAACGTTTTTCCCGTATTCCTGCCCCCACTCCGTGAACGCGGACCGGACATACTGCTTCTAGCCGATTATTTCGTCATGCGCTACACTCAGGAATTCGGAAAATCCGTGAAGCGCATTTCGACCACCGCCATCGACATGCTCATGTCCTACCACTGGCCGGGCAACGTGCGGGAGCTCGAGAACTGCATCGAACGGGCGGTGCTCCTCACGAACGGTGAAGCTATCGAGGCGCGCCACCTTCCGCCGACGCTCCAGATGAAACCGGGCGAATTGCAGGACCGCAACCGGGGCAAGATGGAAGTCCTCCTGAGCGCGTTCGAGCGCGACCTCATAACGGATGCGCTCAAGGATGCGCGAGGCAATCAGTCTCAGGCGGCCCGCCTTCTCGGAACGACAAAGCGCGTGATACAGTACAAAGTGTTCAAATACGGGATCGACCCGAAGCGCTTCCGCGCCAAGGCCTCCCAGTAGAGCGGACCGGAAATGGGAATAAGGCTCCCGCGCGAGGCGGGAGCGGAATGCGCTCCGGAGGCGAGGCTTCCCCGGAGCCGCCACAGGATTAGACGATGCGCTTGGCTCTGGCTCAGTTCAATAGCACGATCGGCGACTTCAGCGGCAACCTGGGAAAAATCCTTGCCTTCACCCGGCAAGCGAAGGAGCGGGGATGCGACCTCATCGTGTTTCCCGAGTTGGCGCTTATTGGATATCCACCCCGCGACCTTCTCGACAAGCACGGCTTCGTTAGAAACAGCCGGGTCCACTGGCGCGCGATCCGGGAGGCGAGCGAAGGCATAGGAATCATCTGCGGCGCGGTGGCCGAGAACGAACATTTTCCTGGAAAGCCGTACCACAACGCAGCTCTTTTTTTCCACGACGGCAAGCTGCTGGCGCAGGCCAACAAGATGCTCCTGCCTTCCTACGACGTGTTCGACGAGGAGCGCTTCTTCGAGCCCGGCTGCACGGCGACCTGGGTGGTTTTCAAGGGGGAGAGGATCGGGATCACGATATGCGAGGACCTCTGGAACGTGGCGGATTTCCTTCCCCATCCCTACTATCGGTGCAATCCGATTCGGGAGTTGATGGACGCCTCGGTGGACGTCGTCGTCAATATTTCCGCTTCTCCGTATCACAAGGGCAAGACGGCCTGGGTGGGGAAGCTTCTGGAAGGGCAGGCCAAGCGGTCGCGCATGCAGTTCGTCTATGTGAATCAGGTGGGAGGGAACGACGAGCTGATATTCCAGGGCCACAGCATGGTGTACGACGATTCCGGGAGGCTCGCCGCGCGCGCCGCCGATTTTCAAGATGACCTGATCGTCTATGACACCGCGACCCGCGAGGGTGAAATTCACGGCAAGGACCTCGATCCCGCCGAGGAGGTCATCGAGGCGCTGGCGCTAGGGCTTAGGGACTACGCCCACAAATGCGGCTTCAAGCAGGCCGTCCTCGGGCTGAGCGGCGGGATAGACTCGGCGGTCACGGCCTGCATCGCGACGCTCGCTTTCGGTCCCGAGCAGGTGCTTGGCGTTGGCATGCCCGGCCCCTACAACGCCCCGGAAAGCCTGGACGACGCTCGCGACCTTGCGGCGCGCCTCGGGATTTCCTTCAAGGTCGTCCCCATTGGGGATATCTTCAAATTGACCTGCGAGACGCTCCAACCCGCTTTCGACAACCTGCCTCCAGACGTCACGGAAGAAAACCTCCAGGCGCGGTTGCGGGGTCTGACCCTCATGGCGCTTTCCAATAAGTTCAACCGGCTGCTATTGAACACGGGCAACAAATCGGAGCTTGCCGTTGGCTACTGCACGCTTTATGGGGACATGAACGGGGGGCTTTCCGTGCTGGGAGACGTCCCCAAGACGCTGGTGTACGATCTGGCGAATCATCTAAACGCCCGGTTCGGATGGATTCCGGAGCGGACTATCACGCGCGCGCCCTCCGCCGAGTTGCGGCCCGACCAGACGGACCAGGACAGTCTTCCACCCTATGACGTGCTGGACGCCATTTTGGCGGCCTACGTAGAGCAGCGGCTCACCCTGGAGGAAATCGCAGCGCAGGGCTGGAGCCGGGAGCTGGCAGAGTGGGTCACTCGCCGGGTGGACCTCAACGAATACAAACGCTGGCAGGCTCCTCCCGTTTTAAGGGTGACGACGAAGGCTTTCGGGACAGGACGCCGTTTCCCGATCGCTCACGGCTATCGGGAGTAACCCCGCGGCCTCCAGACGCAAGGCTTGCAACAGGGGCGCTATCCGCCTATTCACATCATGGAGAAGAAGGGAGCTAAAAATGAAGAAGATCGAAGCGATTATCAAGCCGTTCAAGCTGGATGACGTCAAGGAAAAGCTCGCCGGGGTGGGAGTGAAGGGGCTTACGGTCACGGAGGTTCGCGGGTTCGGGCGCCAGAAGGGGCACACGGAGATATACCGTGGTGCGGAGTATGTGGTGGACTTCCTTCCCAAGATAAAGATAGAGGCGGTGGTTCCCGACGATGTCGTCGGCGAGGTCGTGGAAGCCATCTGTCAGGCGGCCCGCACCGGCAAGATTGGCGACGGCAAGGTGTTTGTGCTGCCCGTCGAGGACGCTATCCGCATCCGTACGGGCGAAACTGGAGAGCCCGCCCTCTAGGAGGCTGCCTGAGAATAGTCGATCAGCGGTCGACGGAGTTCTCGGACAAGCTTTCTAGCAGTCGTAAAATTCGGGGAACCGCTTTGGAGAAAACAGACCGTCGATATGGCAAAACATAGTCTTTCCGCGATATCCGGCAAGTTGAAAGATCTTCGGCAAAATTTCCAGCAGACGTGCCGGGACGATGTGCCCGGGCTGCTGGCCGCGCGCACCCACGCCGAAAATTTTATCGCCGCTCTGCGAAAGGCCTTCGATCCCGAGCAGGCTTCGGGCGACGATTGGGCGCTGGTCGCGGTTGGCGGCTTCGGTAGAGGGGATCTGAGCTACGCTTCCGACATCGATCTCCTCTTTCTGTACCATCGGCGGTTGCCCCCGATTTTCCAAAACACCGTTCGGGACCTGATCTACACTCTTTGGGACGGAGGCTTTGAAGTGGGGCACGTCACCGCATCCGTTTCCGCGGTGGAGCGCCTTGCGCAGGAGGATTTCTCCGTCCTTACGACCTATCTCGAAACGACGTTGATAGCCGGAAGCAAACCATTCTACGATCATTGGCGCACATCGTTCCTGAAGGGGTTCGGGAGCCGACGCCGACGAAAGTTCCTGAAAGACCTCACGGCCTACCGCAACTCGCGGCTGGAGCAATACGGGGAGAGTTCGTACATCCTCGAGCCCCACGTCAAGGAGGGCGTCGGCGGACTGCGAGATGTGCACACCTTGCGGTGGGCGGGAGTGGTGCACTTGGGAGACCCCTCCTTCAAGGCGCTGGTCCGTCAGGGGTGGATGACCCCCGACGAGGAACGATGGGTGGAACAAGCCTACGATTTCCTCTGGAGGGTGCGGTTGCAGCTTCACCAGTTGACCGGGAGGCGGCAGGACCAGTTGATGTTCCCCGAGCAGGAACTGGCCGCCCCGAGGCTCGGCTTTTTCGACGGCGCGCAGGGCTCGGCGGTCGAGGCGTTCATGCGGCTCTACTACCGGCACACAGCGCGCATCCGGCGCACGGTCACGTTTTTTCTCGACCGCATTGAGGAATCGGAGCGATCGATGCTCCGGCGGCCCCTTCGCAAGCGCATCCTTCCCGGTCCGTTCCTGCTCGAAGGCAATCATCTTCACTTTCTCGAACCGGAATGGATCGACAAGAACCCGCGTCTTATGATGCGCTTCTTTTGGCAGACAGCGCAATCGGAAGCATATTTCCACCACCACACGGGACAGGTGATCCGGGAGCATCTCGGCGCGTTCACCGACGAAACCAGGAGGGACCCCGAGGTGGTGCGACAGTTCACCGATATTTTGCTGCACCCGACGCATGCGTTCGATGTGCTCAAGATGATGCTGGAGATCGGGTTTCTGCAAGTCTTCCTGCCGGAATATGCGGCGGTTCGCTACCGCGCCCAATACGATGTTTACCATCTCTACACGGTGGACGAACATCTCCTGCGAACGGTGCGGGAGTTGCACCGCATGGAGCATGATTCGGCCGACGCATCGGTTTCCATCAACGAGCAGGAGTTGCATGACATTTTTGTGCAGGTCGAGAAACGCCACATCCTCTATTTGTCGGCGCTCCTTCACGACATCGGAAAAGGGCAGGGAAAAAACCATTCCGTCACGGGCGCCGCCATGGCGCGGGAGATTGGAAATCGCTTCGGGCTGCCCCCCGATGAGATCGACCTGCTGAGCCATCTTGTCGAAGACCATCTCATGCTGGTGGAAGTTGCCCTCATGCGCGATCTTTCGGACGAGAAGCCGATCCTCATGTGCGCCTCCCACATCAAGGACCGGGAGAGGCTCCGGCTGCTCTACCTGCTCAGCATGGCAGACTCTCGCGCCACGGGGCCTGGCGCCTGGAACACCTGGAAAGCGTCTCTCCTTCGCGAGCTGTACGTGAAGGTGGATCACCTGCTCCTCCAGGGGGACTGGAAAGGGGAGGACGTCGAGGCGCATTCGCGCGAGGTGCAGGCGAGCATTCTCGCTCTCGCGGGCGACGGACCAAAACGGGACGCCATCGCTTCCTGGTTGGACACGCTATCCTACAGGTACCTCTTTTCGCAACCCCCCGAAGCGATCCTGGAGCATTACGGCATGGAGCAGAACCTCAAGGATGGCGCTCCGCTGGTGTTCCGGGCGAAAACGGCGGAGGGCGACATGTGGCAGCTCACTATAGCCACCCGCGACAGGCCCGGCCTTTTCGCCATTATAACCGGCGTTTTGTGGGCCTACGGGCTCAACATCCTCTCCGCCGACATATTCACGCGTCAGTCGGGAATAGCTCTCGACGTTCTGATGGTGGAGCGCCTCCCCGATCCTCTCGCCGCCAATGCTATGTGGAAAAAGGTGGAGGAAGACCTCGCACGCTCTCTCGAAGATCGGAAGCATCTGGACGACTTGCTGACCAGTCGCCGGAAGCCCTCCATCCTTCAGCGCAAGTACGTTCCCCGCAAGGAGGACCGGGTGCTTATCAACGAGGAGGCTTCCGATTTCTACACAGTCATAGAGGTCTACACTTGGGACCGGCCCGGAGTGCTCCATAGCATTACCAATACGTTGTACACATCAGGGGTTTCGATCCAACTCGCGAAGATTTCGACGCCGGGCGCGCAGGTGGCGGATGTGTTCTATGTGACGGACCTGGATGGGGAAAAGCTCACGGCCCAAGGCGTCCACGAAAACATTCGGGGCCGGCTGCTCGAATGCCTGGAGGCGTGCTGATCGCGGTCCAACTTCTTTTCACCATTTTGGAAGAGGCGTCTGGCGGGTTTTCCACAAAGATACATTTTTGTATTAATGAACCAGAGGCCCATGTTGTGTCATAACCGCCTGTTTTTTATGGATTGATTGCAGGCGAAGCATCTTCTTGAAGGGCGTTCTCCGGGAGGTCTTTCCATCGCGGAGTACATTTTTGTTCGCTCTTAGCCCCATTGAACAACCCTTGTCCGATATTTGGGGTGAGTCTTAGTAAGTTCTTAATGGAATATCTTGAATAATCTATTAAAAATTAGGAAGGCAGAAACTGGCAGGTTTGTTGCTAAGTAACCCGTGTCACTTTTGCTCATTACGAGAACAATTCTGCTTTAACGGTGTTGATGGTAACTCTAAATAGGAGGAAGTAATGACCCCGAAGGAAGTGCTGGCGTTTGCCAAGGAACAAGGCGCTAAGATGGTGGATTTCAAGTTCATGGATTTCCCTGGAATGTGGCAGCATTTCAGCGTCCCGATCAGTGAACTCGGCGAATCCGATTTCGAGAACGGATACGGCTTCGACGGCTCCAGCATCCGTGGATGGCAGCCCATCAATGCCAGCGACATGCTGGTCATTCCGGACCCGAAGACCGCTGTGATGGACCCCTTCATGGCGGCCCCCACCCTGACCATGATCTGCAACATCTTCGACCCGATCACCAAAGAGCCCTACAGCCGCGACCCCCGCTACATAGCGCAGAAGGCGGAAGCGTACCTCAAGTTCACCGGCCTTGGCGACACCGCGTACATCGGCCCTGAAGCCGAATTCTTCATTTTCGACGACATCCGTTACGACTCCTCGACCAACTTTTGTTACCACTACATTGATTCGGTGGAAGGCATCTGGAACTCGGGCCGCGTCGAAAATCCCAACCTCGGCTACAAGCCCCGCCACAAGGAAGGCTACTTCCCGGTTCCCCCCACCGATACGCAGCAGGACATCCGCACCGAGATGATCCTTCTGATGCAGGAAGTCGGGCTTGCGATGGAATGCCAGCATCATGAAGTGGCCACCGCCGGTCAGGCCGAAATCGACATGAAAGCCGCCCCTCTGGTCAAGATGGCCGACAACCTGATGTGGTACAAGTACATCATCAAGAACGTGGCCCGCCGCAATTGCAAGACGGTCACCTTCATGCCGAAGCCCCTTTTTGGCGACAACGGCTCCGGAATGCACACGCACATCAGCATCTGGAAAGACGGGACGCCTCTTTTCGCCGGCGACAAGTACGCCGGACTGAGCGACATGGCTCTCTGGGCCGCAGGCGGGATACTGAAGCATGCCCGCGCCGTTTGCGCCATCACCAACCCGACGACGAACTCCTACAAGCGTCTGGTGCCCGGTTATGAAGCGCCTGTGAACCTGGCATACTCCAGCCGCAACCGCAGCGCCGCCATCCGCATCCCGATGTACTCGTCGTCTCCGAAGCTGAAGCGCCTCGAGTTCCGCACGCCCGATCCGTCGTGCAACGGCTACCTGGCCTTCAGCGCCGTCCTGATGGCGGCCCTCGACGGCATCGAAAACCGCATCGATCCCGGCCA
>CALFXO010000151.1 GCA_937958025.1 uncultured Syntrophobacteraceae bacterium | reverse complement strand
TGCATTATGCACCCACCAAAATCACAGCCGGGGGCGGGATGCACCATGCATGTATAACGGGCGTCCCGTATTCTGCAATTTCTCCGAGGCTTGCCCCGCGCATGCGGCGCTGAGTCCGCGCATATCGCAGGGAAACGCCGCCCACCCGGCCTTCCTTCCTCCGATTCCATGAACATTGGCACGAGAATAGCTTTTCTTTTTCGCGTTAGCGAAACATGCGCCGTCCCCAAGCGAACCGCCGTTCGGCGCGCACTCACTGCTAATGACTCGCGGTCGCCCATGGAGAATCGAAAAGCCCATATGCTCGCCATACCCGTATTTCAATCACGCATCGCGCCGGTTTTCAACTGGTGCTCGAGGGCATTGGTGCTCCCGTTGGACGCGGCGGAGGGATCGAAAGCGCTCGAAGTCGATCTTGGCGGCGCGTGCGACCCGTTCGAGCGCCTCAGGATGCTGCGCGGCAAAGGGGTCACGCTCCTGATCTGCGGGGCCATCAGCCCGGAGTTGCTCGGGTATGCGGGGCATTTGGACATTTCAGTGATTTGCGGCGTAGCCGGTGAAATCAAGCAGGTGATCCGGGCCTACCGCTGTCACAAACTGGACGAGCCGCTCTTCAGGCTTCCGGGATGCCGCCGGGAACGCTGCTATCGGAGCAATGCCGCGAAAGCGGATAAAGGAGGAGACGAAATGCCGGGAGGACCCGCTGGACAAGGCCAGGGTGGAGGAGGAAGGGGCGCCGGACAGGGGCGAGGGAAGCGCATGGGAGGCTTTGGAGGCGGACCGGGCGGCGCATGCAAATGCCCGGACTGTGGGACCACGGCCCCGCACGAGAGGGGAATTCCCTGCTCCCAGGTGCAATGCCCCAAGTGCGGGCGAACCATGACGAGGAAGCAGGAAGACTGAGGAGGCGGGCGCAAGGCGCGCCATGCCCAGCAATGATGCAACACCACTCGGAGGTGGAAGAAATGGTTCTCACTATTGCGAGCGGCAAGGGAGGAACGGGAAAGACCACGGTCGCCGTCAACCTTGCCGTTGCGCTGCAAGATAGGGGCGTCCAGTTGCTCGATTGCGACGTGGAGGAGCCCAACGCACATCTTTTCATGAAACCCGACATCCGGGAAACCGTGAGCGTGACGACGGAAGTCCCGAAGATCGACGCGGGGCTCTGCAACTATTGCGGGAAATGCCGCGACATATGCCAGTTCAACGCCATAGCCATCCTGCCGACAGCGGCGCTTGTCTTCCCCGAGCTTTGCCACAGCTGCGGGGGCTGCTTCCGCGTATGCCCGGAGCACGCGACGCTCCCCAGCGCCCGGGTGCTCGGCGAAATGGAAAAAGGACGGCGGGGCCCCGTGGAATTCGTCCACGGGCGGCTGCGCGTCGGGGAGGCGATGGCTCCGCCGCTCATCCGGAAGATCCGGGGAGAGTCCGCGCGCGACCGTCTGACGATCATAGACGCGCCTCCCGGGACATCGTGCCCGGTCGTGGCCGCGATGAAGGGAAGCGATTTCATCGCCCTCGTCACCGAACCCACCCCCTTCGGTCTGAACGACCTTGAACTGGCCGTCGGCGCGGTAAGGAAGCTCGCCCTGCCGATGGGGGTCGTCATTAACCGCTCGGACCTTGGGGACGACCGCGTCCACAAATGGCTCGCGGAGGAGAACATCCCTCTCCTGCTGGAAATCCCCTTCGACCGGAAGGCGGCGGAAGGCTACGCGCGCGGCGAACTGCTCGCGGAGGTCTTGCCGGCATGGAAGGACATGATGCTCACCCTCCACGGAAGGATCATGGAAGAGATGGAGCGGCAGGCATGAGAGGCGGCGCGGCGGTTAACGGAAGAAGCGGAAAGTCGAGACGGAGCGAGGAATCGAGGTGGAGGCCATGGTCGAACTGGTGGTTGTAAGCGGAAAAGGCGGCACGGGAAAAACGAGCATTACGGGGGCGCTCGCGGCGCTGGCTGAGAACAAGGTCCTTTGCGACGCGGACGTGGACGCGGCGGACCTCCACCTGCTCCTCGGCCCTACGGTCAGGGAGCGTCATGAGTTCCGGGCCGGCCACAAGGCGGTCATCGATCCAACGAAATGCACCCTGTGCGGGGAGTGCCTCGAGGTCTGCAAATTCAACGCGGTGTCGGAGACGTTTGCGATCGACGAACTCACCTGCGAAGGTTGCGGAGTGTGCGTGCATTTTTGCCCAGCGGGCGCGATCGACTTCCCGGAGAGCGTGTGCGGGGAGTGGCTCCGGTCCGACACGCGGTTCGGCCCGATGATCCACGCCCGGCTGGGGATCGCGGAGGAGAACTCCGGGAAGCTCGTCACGCTCATCCGGAAGGAGGCCCGCAAACTCGCCGAGGAGACCGGGGCGCAGTGGATCATCACCGACGGACCGCCCGGCATCGGGTGCCCGGTGATAGCCTCCATTGGAGGGGCGTCCGCCATCCTCGCAGTCGCCGAACCGACGGTTTCGGGAAAGCACGACCTCAAGCGCATCGTCGAGCTTGCGGCCCATTTTCGCGTTCCCACGCTGGTTTGCGTCAACAAGGCAGACATCTACCCGGAGGCGGCGCGCGAGATCGAGGTCTTCGCGGAAGAGAAAGGCTGCGTATTCGTCGGGCGCATACCGTTCGATAATGCGTTTACGGAAGCCCAGGTGAAAGGCGAAACCATTGTAGAATACAAAGACGGCCCCGGCAAGAAAGCCATATCGAAGCTTTGGGAAGAGGTCGAAAAGCAAGTGCACTGACGGCTTGTTGGTTGCAGGAACCGAGATCTTCGCGGCTCCCGCGCTTCGGCGCGGGGGCCGTCGCATTTTCGGAGAGCGCTCCCCGCGCCGGAGAAAGCGCGGGGCTCCAGAGAGTGGGGATCAAGAAGATATTACACCCAGTGCGATTCCACATCCGGCGAATCGGCGCAACGGTATTTTCCGCTCTTGTAGCCTTCCACCGCCTCACGGACGCTTCCGCCCGCCCCCACCACGACGCCTATGCCGGCGGCCTTGAGCGTCTGGAAGGCCTTCGGGCCGCAGTGTCCCGTGATGACGGCTTCGGGCCTGCTCCCGGCGACCAGAGCCGCGGCCTGGATGCCCGCGCCTTGCGCCGCCTGAAGATTCTGTTTGTTCTCGACTACTTCGTATTCCATCGTGTCCGCATCCACCAAAAGGAAGCATGCGGCCCTCCCGAAACGGGGGTCCACAGCGGCGTTAATATCCCTGGCAGCGGCGCTGACAGCAACCTTCATGACGTCGATCCTTTCCTCCACGGCCCCCGCCGTTCAGAAGCGCTCCATGCAGCGAGGGACCGGGGATGGACTCCCCCCGGGGAAGCGGCGGCGTCTCGCATCGCGCGCCCTGTCCAGGGGAGATGGAAGGGGCGCAACCGCGCCCCCCAAAGGGGAGTCGATCCATATGCTCCGAAAAACGACGACAGAGCCGCGCACTCGCCGATCCCTTGCGAAAGAACCGGGCGGCGCGGCTGCCGGGCGCAATGAAGATGCGCCGGATCAGTGGTCGCAGACGTTGTCGCCGGTGACCAGAGCACCCTGGAAATATTTCTCCACCAGGGCCTCCGGCGCGAGATTCGGAGCGCCGGTTACAACCTTGATGTTCTGCGCGCCGAAGAGTTCCAGGGCCCGTTGCCCCATGCCTCCGGCGATAATGAGATTGACGCTTCTCTCACCCAGCCATTTGGGAAGCAATCCCGGCTCGTGCGGCGGAGGAACGATGATCTCCTTGCTCTTAACAACTCCATTCTCGACTTCCATAATGGCAAACTGCTCGCAATGGCCGAAATGGTTCGTCAGGACGCCTTCAGCCAGCGGAACGGCTATTTTGAACTTATCCCCCGCGACCGGGGCCGCCACCTTCAGGGAGGCTTGCGCCGGTTTTGCACCCGAGCCGTTGCCGGTCTGCTTGACCACTTCACCCACCAGCTTCATGAGAGCGACGGAGAAGGGGCTGTCCGCCGCGTCGTCGAGGACCGACTTGCCGTTGTCGCAGGCTTCCACCACGCGGGGATCGAGCGGCAGGCTGCCAAGGTAATACACGTCCATGGCGGTCGCCGTCTTCTGTCCGCCGCCCTTGCTGAAGAGAGGTATTTCCTTGTTGCAGTGCGGGCAGACGAGGCCGCTCATATTCTCGACAAGCCCCATGATCGGCATGTTCACCTGACGGCAGAAGTTGATAGATTTCCGCACGTCGGCGAGCGCGACTTCCTGGGGGGTGGTCACGATGACCGCGTGCGCGTCCGGAACGGTCTGCGCCACGCTGAGCGGTTCGTCGCCCGTGCCGGGAGGAGAGTCGATGATAAGGTAATCCAGGTCTCCCCAGTTCACCTCCGAAATGAATTGTTTGATGACGCCGTGCTTCACAGGGCCTCGCCAGATGACCGCCGAATCCTTGTTTTCCAGCAGGCATTCGATCGACACGACGCCCAGATTGCTCCCATGGCTGCGCGGGGTGAGGCACTTGTTCTCGCCCACCTCGAACATCCCGCTAATGCCAAGCATCCTGGGAACGCTCGGCCCGTGGAGGTCGACGTCGAGCAACCCGACCTTATGGCCCAGTTTGGCGAGCCCGAGCGCAAGGTGCACCGCGACGCTGCTTTTGCCTACGCCGCCCTTGCCGCTCATAACCAGCAATTTATTCTGAATGCGCTTCAAATTCTCCTGAAGTCTTACATCCTCCTCGGACGGAGCGCTTTCCGCCTTGGAGCCACACTGCCCACCTTGACAGGAACCCATGAATCAAATACCTCCTGAACTGAAATTGCCCGTTCCTCCGGGCGCTGGTGCAAAGGAAAGTTCCGAGAACATATGCGAAAACGCCTCGCAGTGCGAATTCGGCCCGTATGCCTCTATCTCCACATTTCCCAACATAGCGAACTCCTTCGGAGCCTCGCAAGGCAGCCCGCCCCGCCCATCGCAAACATGGCAGGGCGGCGGCTATGGTCGCCGCCCGCCATCTGGATCAGGGAGGAGAAGCGGAGAGGAGAGGCCTTCGTCACGCAGCATCGGCTCCGCACTCCCCTGGGGGTGAAGTTGAGGTGCTTCGGGGTGCTTAATTTTACAAGGATTATGCCAATTGCAAAAGGGTCCGGGCTCCCCGCGCATGAGGCTCTCTATGCACTCCCTGCGGACTCCGCGCGCGTTCGAGGGTGCGGTGATGGGTGCAAAACGCATCCATTTCCCGCCCGCATGGGAGCAAGATGCAGCCCCCCACGCTTACAAACCTCTCCGACATTCGCTAATCTTTTATTTTACCACGCCTCAAGCCCTCCGTACAACGCTCCATCCACCCCCTTCATGGAACAATAATTGCTCCCCCTTCCACATGGCATAGGAAAGTGCAACGATCCTTACACTGAAAGCGCATACGCGCGGAGTCCGCTTCCAGTCTTCCGTTCGTTCCGGGGGACTGGAAGCGGACGCATCATCACTACGGAAGAGGTCGAATATGAACGGCAATCGGAATAAGTCCACCAGATCCGGAATTACGGACGGAAGCAAGCGCGAAGAGGCGCCCGTGGGGGGAGTGCATGTCGTGGACAATTGGTTGAGAGCCCTTTTCAACGGAAATGCGGGCGCTGAAAGCTCCTCCAGGATAAAGGGAAAGTGCGGCGATACGATAGAAATTCAACTCGCCTTCGATGGAGAGCTCATACGCGACGCGCAATTTCGAGCGGACGGGTGTGCATGGAGCGTCGCCTGTGGGGCCGCCGCCGCGCAACTGGCTAAGGGAAGGACCATCGACGAGGCCTCCGCCATAGATGCAAGAGCCATCATACGCTCAGTGCAGGGCCTTCCCGAGGGAGAGGACCACTGCGCCCAATTGGCCGCCGAAGTTCTCCAGAACGCCATCCACAATCACCTCGTCAAGAAGACTAAGAAGGCCGCCCCATGACAGCCCGCTATCCATCCGGGGATGCAGCGGTCGCCAGCCCCGGTCGCGCCGCGCGCCAGTCCGATTCATTTCGCACCCGACCCAGGCAACGGCATTCCTGACCAGAGAGCTTTTACGCAATACAATTAACATCCTACAATAATGGCAGGATTCTTGCCTTAGATATTGTCAGGTCACAAATAAACGGCGCAAAAAGACGTCTACAAAGGATTTATGGCCAGGATCATGGGAAAGATCGGCGAGAGCCGTTCGAGTCAGAAACATGGATTTCAGGACGCAAAAGGAGAGAATCATGCCAGGTGGAGACAGAACAGGCCCCTTTGGTATTGGACCGATGAGCGGGAAGGGCATGGGATGGTGCAGAGGGCGCGCGGGCGCTCCAATAGGAGCCGCACAGGGCGCGACGGGCTCCCTGGGAGCGGGGCGCGGCTTTGGGCGCGGTCGAATGCGCTTCCAGGAGGGGACGTCTTTTCCGGGAAGAGGGAGAGGCAGCGGACTGTGTTGGACCGCCCCGGCGGCTCCCGCAGTCCAGCCGCCTGAGACGGAGATTGCCTATCTCACGGCCTACGCTTCAGACCTGGAAGCATCCCTCAATGCGGTGAAAAGCCGGCTGGAGGCTCTCAAAGGAAGCCAGGGAGCGGACCCCGGGACGAATGGCTAACATAGGGTCGCTCCCGGGCCAGCCAACGGAGCCTCGGGAGCGACGGTTTCCCGGAATCGGCAGTCCACCGAACGCATCAATAATTATAATGGCAGTCTCACACCCATTGGATTTTCGTCAGCGCCACTATTATTCCAGTATTCATGCCATCCCGCCGCAGCCCCAAAGCCCCGGAAGGAATCCATGGAAGGAATCGGGGTCAAATAATTATCATATTGTTTTAACTTAATATTTTATGATAACGAGTATTATTTCTACCCAAATCATCCCCCCTAAATTACCCCTTTACATGGTGGAAAATGTCTATATAAGTGAGACTAGATGAGTAAAGCCAAACTTACTGTGAAGTAAGGACGGAAAGCCACGGGTCTCCTCGGCGAGATAGCCGGGCCGCCTCGACAGCCGGTGAACAGCCATTTCGCTTCAACAACTCGTATTTTAAGGGGAGAAACGCATGAAAAGGATTCTATTTGCATCTTTGGTGTGCATGATGGCGCTTTCGCTTTCATGCTTCATTCCGGGTGCGAACGCATCGATCGCGACCGGTCTTTCCACGACCATTATCGATTCGAGCGGTGGGGGAACGCCGGTGGACGGCGCCGGAATACAGACGGGGACGTCATCCATGGCGGCCGCATACGATGACGGAGCAGGGACATACGGCCTACTCGCCTTTTCCTGGCCCACCCTGGAAACGCTGGCGGGAGCGGCGGCTACGTTCGTCCTTGCAAACACCGGCGTGGAAGACATCCAGGTGCTGATTTCTTATGATTATACGGTTGCCGCAATTTCTGCGCTTTCTTTTGTCGTTAGCGACCCCTACCCTTTTGGAGAACTTGTCTCTAATGGATTTCTCTCCGGTTCGGAATCATTCGTCATCACCCTGGGAGGGGGGCAGGCATTCACACTGAATGCGATTACGCTCGTAAGCGGCATAGGAGCCTCGGTGGCAATGGTCGGCAACCTCACGTACGAGGTGGTTCCCATTCCTGGAGCAGTTTGGCTGTTTGGCTCCGGACTAGCGGCATTGGTCGGCCTAAGGCGGAAGTTCATCGCATAGTCTCCCCTCGTCATTCTCCATCGCAATTAATTAGCTTTAACATGAGGGCCTGTGAAAAAGTTCGCAGGTCCTCATGCATTTATCTTCCATGCAACGGAAGCAGACTCTATCCATATAATTTTTAAGCAAATAATCCATACTAAGGCATCCCTTTCACCTAAGAATTCCCCCACCCCCCTTTACAGAATGAGAATCTAACATAAAGTAGGATTCAAAAGGCTGAAGCGTGCACCGGCCATGCTTTCCGCCTTGTTTGACAATCCTTAACTCATCGTATAGTGTCAAAGAACTATCGGGTTGCGGGCGCCCACGGGCGCCCTCCGGGGGCGCATGATCGAGCGCCGCCCGCGCTTCTTCATGCTCCTGAACTTAATAACAGAGCCGCCCAGGCGGCATCGACGCGTCATGCTGGAATGGAACGGGAGATCTCTATGAGCAGCAGCTACGAAACGTTGATTGTCGAAATCAAGGACCGCATCGGAAGCATCACCCTCAACCGACCTGAGAAGTTCAATACTTTCAGCACCCAGCTCGGCAAGGAGCTGAACCAGTGCCTCCGCGCCATGGACGAGGACCCCGAAGTGGGAGTCATCATCGTAAAAGGGGCGGGAAAAGCGTTCTCGACGGGGATCGATATCGCCGAGTTCCCCGGCAAATCGAAAGCGGAATACAAGGCGTGGATCTCCGGCATGGAGGAGATGCACCAGACCATAGCGGCCATGGGGACGCCGGTGATAGCCATGGTGCACGGGCACGCGGTTGCCAACGGCGCGGGGCTCATGTTCGCCGCCGATTTCGCGTTCGTCTCGGAAAACGCCAAGATCGGGACGACCGCCATCAACGTGGGCCTTCTCTGCACGGGGCCCATCATTCCGATCAGCTACGGTCTGGGGAAGAAGAAGGTCCTGGAGCTGCTGCTCAGCGGCGACATGATAGACGCTAAAGAGGCGGAAAGCCTGGGGCTCGTGAACAAGGTGACGTCTCCGGAGAAGCTCGAGGAGGAAACCTACGCCTTCGCCCGCAAGCTCCTTGCCAAGAGTCCGTTTGTCATGAAGCTGGGCAAGCAGTTTTATTACAAGATGCTGGACCTGCCCTTCAAGGAGCGTTTCGCCCAGAACAGCGAAATGTTCTCCGATCTTTGCACCTCGGAGGACGCCCACGAAGGCGTCGCGGCGTTCCTGGAGAAAAGGGCGCCCAGTTGGAAAGGCAAATAACGGCCTCTAGAGGCTGCGCGGCGCACCCGCGCCTCGAACGACAGACAATGCACGACGCTATGTTCCCGATCCCGCTTCTCTATCGATCTCTTAAGCTGATGCTGACTCCTTATTTTGACTCTTGAAAGCTCGGTGGGCGGCTCCACCCTCCCCATGAGGCGGATGGAGCCGCCCATCCCATTATCGCGCATCCTCCCCGTGGGAGGAAGAAAGCTGTCAGCCGGTCGTTTCGACCTCGAACGGCCACGCCACAATTCCACCCTCGATGAATTCCACCCGGTCGAAACCCAGGCTGTTGAGGATGAGCTGCGCCTCGTATCCGCGCATGCTGACCTTGCAGAAGGCGAGGATATCCTTGTCCTTCGGAAGCTCGGTGTATTTCGTCCTGAGCGCCCCGAGGGGGATGTGGACGACGTTCTTATAGGGCAGACGCATCATGCGGAATTCATCGGGCGAGCGCACGTCGAGGAGCACCAGGTCTTTGTTTTCGTCGATGCGCTTCCTGGCCACGAGGGGCGAGACCCCCTTGGCGATTCCATCGAGCTTGTTGGCAAGGACGTGGGCCGCGACCGCTATCGGGTCGATCGGTGGGCTGAAGGGCGGAGCATACCCCAGATCTATCTTCCCGAGGTCGTCCACATTCGCGCCGAAGTAGATCGAGGATGCCGCGACGTCGAGCCTCTTGGCGCCGTCGCCCAGCCCGACCACCTGCGCCCCCAGGAGCTTCCGGGTCCTCTTTGAGGCCACCAGCTTGATGACGAGCGGCTTGCTGTTGGTCATGTAGTGCGGTGCATCCGACCCGGCCCAGATAGCCGTTTCCACCTCCGGGGTCAGCTCCCGCGCCTGCTTCTCGGTGAGCCCCGTCCGCCCCAGGGTGAAGTCGAACGCACGGCAAACGCCCGTCGCGGTGATGCCCGCGAACTCCTGCGGCCGTTTGGCGATATGGTCGGCGATGATCCGGCCGTGCTTGTTGGACGTCGATCCGAGAGGGATGAAAAGCGGGGCCGTCGTGACGGGGTCTACATAATCGTTCAGCACGCAGTCGCCGCCCGCGTAGATGTCCGGGTCGCTCGTCTGGCAATAGCTGTTGACGAAGATCCCGCCCCTCGGCGAGCAGGCGAGCCCCGCCTCACGGGCCAGTTCGTCATTCGGACGCACGCCGACGCCCACCAGCACGAGGTCCGTGGGAATATCCTTCTTGTCCGTTTTGACCGAAGCGACCTTGCCGTCTTTTCCGGTCACTGAGAGCACCTTCTCGCCGAGCGCCAGCTCCACGCCCTTCACGCGCATGTGCTTGGCGGCCAGCATCGCCATTTCGCGGTCCAGGAACTGGGGCATGATCTGGTCGAAGACTTCCACCATCGTAACCTTCAAGCCCTTCTTGGCGAGCGCTTCGGCCATCTCGACGCCAATATACCCGGCGCCGATCAGGACAGCGCGTTCGAGGCCCTCGGCCTCGATCTGGTCCACAAGCGTCGCGGCGTCTTCGAGGCTCCGCATGTACCAGACGTTCTTGAGGTCCAGACCGGGGATGGGAGGCTGCACGGGGCGACTCCCCGTGGCGAGCACCAGCTTATCGTAGGGCATGTCGGACTCGGAGCCGTCGGCGAGATTTTTCACTCGAACGGTCTTCTTCTCCCGGTCGATGCGGAGCGCCTCGGTCCCCACGAGGGTCTTAAAACCCTTCACCTTCTCGAAAAACACCGGGTCCCGCGCAATGCCCGCAGGGGTCTCGACGAGCATATCCACGTCGGGAAAGGTCCCCTCCACGTAATAAGGCAGTCCACAAGCCCCATAAGAAACCCTCTGGCCCCTGTCGATCATCGTTACATCCGCGGAAGGGCAAAGCCGTTTCAGCCTGGATGCAGCCTTCGGTCCACATGCAACTCCACCGACGATAAGGGTGCGCAAACGCTCCTCCATTGCATTCTCCTCCGTTTTCTTCCGTTTAGTATTGGACACGAGCAGCTTCAGCGTGGAAAGGTCAGGTCCCGCGTTGCGTCCGGGCTCCGTGTTCTCCGCCGTTGCCATAACATCCACAAGACAACTAACCTGCACCATGATATTACATTTAACAGTTCACGCAAAGGATGGGAGCCTATAAGCCGGCGTTACGCCATCATCTGCATATCAGGGGTGATGCAATGCAATTGCCGGGCCAGCATCATAAAGACCCCTAAAGGGGCTTAAAATAAGGGACTTAGAGGACAAACGGGAGAACGGCAGGATAAAAAAGCGGCTTAGGTGTTTAAACACCTAAGCCGCGCAACAACAGTGCCAGGAGGCTATTAGCCTTCAGTTCATAGGTCGTGCGCAGGTTGGGGTTCGCCGCGGCTCACCCCAACCTGTAAAACCAACCCAAGAAGGCGCCAGTGGGCGCTATCTCAGACCATATCGATCATGGCAAACACCTGGGCGTCGTCATACCCCTGGAGCCGTATCGCCCCGGAGCGGCAGGAGGCGGCGCAGAGGCCGCAGCCCTTGCAGAGCGCCGCGTTCACCTGGGCCTTGCCCTTGTCGTTGAAGGACGGCGCCGAATAGGGGCAGATGCTCACGCAAACGCCACAGCTGCTGCAAAGAAGCGGGTTGACCGACGCCACGGCTCCGCTCACCGCGACCTTACCCTTGGCAAGCAGGCAGGTGGCGCGCGACGCGGCGGCGAGCGCCTGCGCGATGCTCTCGTCCACGGCTTTCGGCGAGTGCGCCATACCGCAAAGGAACACGCCTTCGGTCGCGAATTCGACCGGGCGGAGCTTCGCATGCGCCTCCACGAAGAAGCCGTCTTCATTGACCGGCACCTTGAAAAACTGCGAAAGCTCCAGGGTGTCGGTCGGCTCGATGGCCGTGGCGAGCACCAGCATGTCCGCCTTGAGATCGACCGCGCGGCCGAGGATCGGGTCCGTCACGACGACGCTCAGTTTGTCGCCCGCGACCTTCACATCCGGCTTCCCGTCCAGGCTGTAGCGGACGAAGATGACCCCCGCCTTGCGGGCTTCCGTGTATAGCTCCTCCCGCTCGCCGTAGGTGCGGATATCGCGGTAGAGCACGAACACGGACATATCCGGGTTGCGCCGCTTGAGTTCGATCGCGCTTTCCATGGTGTGCGTGCAGCAAACCCGGCTGCAATACGGGCGGTCGGGCTCGCGCGACCCGACGCACTGGATGAACACAGCGGAATCGGCCCTGGCGAGCGACGGGTCGTCGCTCATGACCAACGCGTCGAATTCGAGGTGCGTGAGCACGCGCGGGTCCTTGCCGTATAGATACTCCGTCGGCATGAATTCCTTCGCTCCGGTCGCAAGTATCGTAGCGCCGTGCGCGATTTCCATCTCGGAGCCGTCGCACGCCTTCACGCGGGAAACGAAGTTCCCCACAAAGCCGTCCACCTTCGCGAGCTGCGACGACTTGTGCACCTCGATCATCGGGTGGCTTTCGATTTCACCCACCAGCCGCGCCACGTAGTCCGGGATGCTCTCCCCCCTCCAGGTCTTGCAAAGGGAGCGCGCGTTCCCGCCGAGCTTGGCCGTTTGCTCGACGACGTGCACCTTGTAGCCCTGGTCGGCGAGGTTCTTGGCCGCGTTCATGCCCGCGACGCCGCCGCCCACCACCATCGCGACCGGGGTCACGTCGAGCACCGTGTCGTGGAGGGGTTCGAGGAGGGCCGCCTTCGCGACGGCCATGCGCACGAGATCTTTCGCCTTGGCCGTGGCTTCGTCCGGATGCGCGCTGTGCACCCAGGAATCCTGGTTGCGGATGTTCGACATCTCGAAAAGATAACGATTGAGGCCAGCGTTCAGGAGCGTTTCCTGGAACAGGGGCTCGTGGGTTCTCGGCGTGCAGGCCGCGACGATCACCCGGTTGATCCCCTGCTCCCGGATCACGCGGGCCATTTTGACCTGCGTGTCCTGCGAACAGGTGTAGAGGTTGTCCTCGGCGTACACGACATTGGGAAGCGTCTTGGCGTAATCGCGCACCGCCGGAACGTTCACGATGCCGCCGATGTTGATGCCGCACTGGCAGACGAAAACCCCTATGCGCGGGGGGTCCCCCGTCACGTTGGTCTGCGGAAGGACCTCGGGCGTTTTCGTCTGCGTCCAGCGCGAGGCGTTCAGGAGCACGCCGGAAGCGGCGGAAGCCGCCGAAGCCTCCATGACCGATTGCGGGATGTCTTTCGGACCCTGGACCGCGCCGCACACGAAAACGCCGGGGCGCGACGTGACGACCGGATCGAAGGAGTCCGTCTTGATGAACCGGTTGCTGTTGAGGTCCACCCCGATGCGGTTCGCCAGTTCGATCGTCGCCTTCCCCACCTGGAAGCCGACCGAAAGCACCACGAGGTTGAAGATTTCGCTGTGCTGTTCCCCGCTCTCGTTAACGTACCGGATTTCGACGTCCCCGTTCTCCACCGGAGTGAGCGAATGCACGCGGGACCGGATGAAGCGCACGCCGTGGTCCTTCGCGCGGTCATAGTAGCGTTCAAAATCCTTCCCGTAGGAGCGGATGTCCATGTAAAAGACAGCGGTGTCGAGCGGCCCGTGGGAATGCTCCTTCGCGATGACCGCCTCCTTGATAGCATACATGCAGCAGACCGAGGAGCAGTAGGCGTTGTCGCACTGGTTGAGGTCCCTCGATCCGACGCACTGGAGCCACGCGACCTTCCGGGGCTCATCGAGGTCGAAGGGGCGCATGAGACGGCCTTTCGACGGCCCGGTGGCGCTCAGGATGCGCTCGAACTCCAGGCTCGTGAGGATGTTGGGGTGCGTCGCGTAGCCGTAGGTGTCGATATTCGACGGATCGTATATCTCATCGCCCATGGCGAGCACCACGGCGCCGACGTCGATCTTCGTCCGGCGAGGCTCGTCCGCGTAGGTGATGGCCTTGGCGAGACAGACCGTCTCGCATATCCCGCAACCGAGGCAGGAATCCCGATCGATGGAATAAACGAGCGGCACGGCCTGCGCGTATTTGATGCAGGTCGCCGCCCTGCGGTCGAGGCCGCAGTTGAATTCGTTGCTGGCCACTACCGGGCAGACCTGCGCGCACTGCCCGCAGCCCGTGCACCGGGCCGGGTCGATGTAGCGCGGACGGGTCTTGAGGGTCGCGGTGAAATTCCCCGCCTCCCCTTCCAGCGCGTCCACCTCGGTGTTCGCGACGATGTCGATATTGAGGTGCCGCCCCACTTCGACGAGCTTGGGCGATATGATGCACATCGCGCAGTCGTTGGTCGGGAAGGTCTTGTCGAACTGGGCCATCAGGCCGCCGATGCAGGGGCCCTTGTCCACGAGATAGACGAAATACCCCGCGTCCGCCAGATCGAGGGACGCCTGCATTCCGGCGACTCCGGCGCCAACCACCATTACGGCGCCGGTCTTCTTGTCGTCTCCCTGATTGCTCATACGAACTCCTTGCATATTCTTGGATCGAGGGGACGGGACCATTGCGCCCGGAGCCCTCGATATGCCAGCATATTAAGCCGCAGCGCTCATGAAGCGAGGCGCCGTCCCATCGTAGCCGCAAAAATCGATTCTCCCGCTCTTTTCCAGGTCTTCCACCCGCTGGGCGACAGTCTGGACGGGAATTTTCGTTATGGACGCCATCTCGCGCACGACGAGCGGGCCTTTCTTGAGCGCCTGCAAGATCGCGGACTTGTGGTACTCCATTTCAACGGCGTCCATGAGGACGCGCTTGTACTGCTCGCTGTCGAGCCGTTCGTGGAAGACGTTCTCGTGCGCCGTCAACTGCCGCTCCATGCCGGTCAGCCAGCGAAGCCGGGGAGTTTCCAGCGCGTGCTCGATCGCGGCCAGCTCGAACGCGTAACGCTCGTGCTCGAACGGCCCAAGCGCCTCGACCGTCGCGCTCAGCTCCTTCACGTACTCGGCGAAAATCTGCCCTTCCGCCGCGCTCACCCAGCGGAGCTGCAACCGCTCGGAGCCCACGCCGGAAACCTCCAACAGCCGCCGCACGACCGCGACGCGGGTCATGGTGAAATAATTGCCGTCTATGTAGTGGCAATCCCCGATGTGGCATCCGAAAACAAGCACGCCGTCGAAGCCGCTCTTGAGCCCTTCGATCATATGGAGCGGATCGACGCGGCCCGAGCACATGGTCCGAAGCACCCGGATGGTCGGAGGATATTGGAAGCGGGAGACGCCCGCCAAGTCCGCTCCCGCGTACGAGCACCAGTTGCAGAGGAAGGCAAGCATCTTGGGTGCAAAAGCATCACTCATTGTAATCATCTCCTGTGGTGGACGGGACTTTCCGCGACGCCGCCTCCCCCTTCAAGGAAAGGCGAGGAAAGCGCGCGTCGCGGAGTCATTGAGCTTCTCGCTTTATCTTCGTTTTATCTTCACGCTCAGGAAGGCGTTGCGGCGCCCCCGGCGCGGATTGCCACCATGAGCTGGTCGTTGCGGAAATGCACGATGTCGATGGCCCTTTGAGGACAGGCCGCCGCGCACACGCCGCAGCCCTTGCAAAGAGCGGTGACCGTCTCCGCGACCCAGCCCCGCCCGATGACTTCGCGGCGGCGGATGGCCCCGTAGGGGCAGGATTTTTCACACAGCCCGCAGCCCGTGCAGAGGTCGGAGTTGATCGTCGAAACGATGGGCTCCACCTCGATGTAGGGCCGGGCCAGTATGGCCGCCGCCCGCGCGGCCGCGGCCTGCGCCTGCGAAATCGCCTCCTCGAGCGGTTTCGGGTAGTGGGCGAGCCCGCACACGAACACGCCGTCCGTCGCGAAATCGACCGGGCGCAGCTTCATGTGCGCTTCGAGGAAAAATCCGTCGTCGTTCAGCGGGACCTTGAAAAGCTGCGCAAGCTCCTTGGCCCCTTCCGGGACGATGGCCGTCGCAAGGTTGAGAAGATCCACGGTGAGTCGCACCGGCGCGCCGAGGACATGGTCCTTCACGGTGATCGCGAGTCGCTCGCGCCCATTTTCGCTGATGCTTTCGACCACGGGCTTTTCATTGTCGGGGAACCGGACGAACATGACGCCGAGACGGCGCGCCTGCGTGTAAAGCTCCTCCCGCAGGCCATAGGTGCGAAGGTCCCTGTAGAGGATGTAGACGTCCATTTCGGGCTTGCGCTCCTTGAGGAGGATCGCCTGCCGGACCGAAGCCGTGCAGCAGACCTTCGAGCAATAGGGGCGCTCCGGCTCGCGCGACCCGACGCACTGGATGAAGGCGGCCGCCTGCATCGCGTCGACGCGCCGAGGGTCGCTTTCCAGCAGGTCTTCCACGCCGTGCCAGCGCGTCACGAGCGGGCTCTTGCCGTAGAGGTATTCGGTCGGCTCGTAAGCCTTGGCCCCCGTCGCAATGATGGCGAGCCCGTGCTCCAGCTCCTTCGCGCCCCCGACGGATTCCACCACCGTCGTGAAATGCCCGACCGAGCCCGCGACGGAAGTTATCTTAGCTCCCGTGTGGACCTCGATTTCAGGGTGCGCCGCGACGCGGTCGCAAAGCCCCTTGACATAGGCTTGCGCATCCTCGCCGTTCCATGAACGCCTGATGTTGAGGGCGCTTCCGCCGAGACGGTCCGTCCGCTCGATCAGGTGCGTCTTGAACCCCTGGTCGGCGAGGCCGAGCGCCGCGACCATTCCGGCCACGCCGCCGCCCACCACCATGGCGGAGTGGTCGAGTTCCGCGCGCATCTTCGCGACCGGCTCCAGCAGGGCGACCTTCGCAACCGCCATGCGGACGAGGTCCTTCGCCTTGGCCGTCGCCTTCTCGGGCTCCGACTGATGCACCCAGGAGTCATGGTCGCGGATGTTGGCCATCTCGAACAGATAGCCGTTGAGGCCGGCTTCCCGGATGGTTTCCTGGAAGAGCGGCTCGTGGGTCCTCGGCGTGCACGCCGCGACGACCACGCGGTTCAGCTTGTGCTCGGCGATGGCCTCCCGGATGAGCTTCTGGGTGTCCTGGCTGCACGTGAACATGTTGTCGGCCACGTAAGCCACGCCCGGCAGCCCCTTCGCGTAGTCGCGCACCGAGGGGACGTCCACCACGCTCCCGATGTTCACGCCGCAATGGCAAACGAATACGCCGATGCGCGGCGCGTCGCCCGCAACGGGCGCCTCCGGGGGATAAGTCTTCTCGTGGGTGAGCTTCCCGCGCGCGCCCGAGAGCAGCACCGCGCAGGCGTTCGAGGCCGCCGATGCGCCCATCACCGATGAAGGAATGTCGCACGGCCCCGTGAAGGCGCCGCAGGCGAAAATGCCGGGGCGGGACGTCGCAGCCGGAGCGAAGGCGCTCGTTTCCGCGAACCCGCTTCCGTTCAGCCGGACGTCCAGCCGCGCAGCGAGGTCCGCCATATCCGCGGGCGCTTCCAGCCCGACCGAGAGCACCACGAGGTCGAACACCTCATTTTGCATGTTCCCGTCGGCGTCCATGTATTCGATCTTGAGGTCGTCCGATCCCGGCGCGGCGGTCTCGATGCTGTGCACGCGAGACCTTATGAAGCGCACGCCGTTCTCGCCCTCGGCCCGGTTCCGGTAGCGCTCGAAGTCTTTCCCGTAGGTCCGCATGTCCATGTAGAAGATGGATGCGTCCACCTCCCCCTTGGCGTGTTCGCGGGCGATGACGGCTTGCTTGATCGCGTAGGTGCAGCAGACGCCCGAGCAGTATTCATGCGCGCCAAGCTGCATGTCGCGCGACCCCACGCACTGGAGCCATGCGATTTTGCGGCATTCGCCCTTGTCGGAGGGGCGCACCATATGCCCCTGGTAAGGTCCGGAGGGGCTCAGGATGCGCTCGAACTCCATGCTGGTGATGACGTTCTTGTGCACGCCATAGCCGTAGACGTCGTACATGCCGGGATCGAAGGGCTTGAAGCCGGGGGCGAGGATGACCGACCCGACGTCGAGCTTGTGCACCTTCTCCTTCTGGTTGAAGTCCACGGCGCCCGCCGGGCAGAACTTCTCGCAGGCGCGGCACTTCCCCTTCTGGAAGTAGATGCAGTTTTCCTCGTCGATCACGTACTTGAGGGGAACCGCCTGGGGATACAACACATAAGCGGCCTTCCGCGGCCCGAGCCCCTGGTTGAAGGCGTCTTCCACCTTCTTCGGGCATTTTTCCGCGCAAACGCCGCACGCGATGCATTTTTCCATATCCACGTAGCGGGGCCGCTCCCGCACCGTAACGGTGAAAGCCCCCGCATCCCCTTCGATGGCCTGCACATCCGCCATGGTGATGAGCTTGATGTTGAGGTGACGCCCACATTCAACGAGCTTGGGAGAAAGAATGCACATGGAGCAGTCGTTGGTCGGGAAAGTCTTATCGAGTTGCGCCATCACACCACCGATAGATGGCGATTTTTCCACCAGGTAAACATAGAACCCCGACCCGGCCAGATCGAGCGCAGCCTGCGCGCCCGCTATGCCGCCTCCCACCACCATGACCGCACCCGTTCCCGGCTGCGCCGTAGCATCCGTCTTCATATCAGGTTCCTCTCCTTCATTATGTGCATGCAGCAAACAACATGATCCGCCGCCGTTGGAATCCGCAATAACCGCACGAGGTCCACCGCATTTCGCGCCGCAGCCCGACGTTGCAACTAACAGGCCAGGGGTTGCCAATAGACCCCGCAAGCCCCCCCGTTGCACTGCCATTCATCACGACCATCCGGGCCATACGCAGCAATCCTCTTTCTCCCTGTCCTTCTCCTCCGTCCCCTCCGCCTGGAGGACGTATTGCACTCCAAAACGCTTCATCCTGTTCCAGACCGTAACTCTCGAAACCCCCAGTATGTCGGCCGCAAGCGACTGGTTGCCCTTGGCCTGCGCCAGCGCATCGATAAGCTGCCGCTTGCGGATTTCGTCCTTGGTGAGCCGCCGCGCCTCGGTAAGCACGTTCTTCTTGCTCTTTTGAAGGACCGCTGGCGGCAGGTGGTGCGGCTCGATCATGGACTCCCGGCACGTCACGACCGCGTATTCGAAAGCGCTCTTGAGCTCCCGAACGTTGCCCGGCCAGTTGTAATGCATGAGCGCCTCCATCGCCTCCTTGCTCACCCCATGGATGCTTTTTCCGCTCTTCAGGCAGATCTTCCTGAAAAAAGACTCGGCCAGCAGCGGGATATCCTCCGCTCTCTCCCGGAGAGGCGGCAGAATGATCGGGATCACATTGATTCTGAAGAAGAAGTCCCGGCGAAACGCTCCCTTTTCCATAAGCTTTTCGAGGTTTTTGTTCGTAGCCGAGATGATCCGCACATCGACGGGCATGGAATGGCTTTCCCCCACGCGCTCAAGGACCTTTTCCTCCAGCACCCTGAGAAGCTTCACCTGCGTGGCGAGCGGCAGGTCGCCTATTTCGTCGAGGAAGATGTCGCCTCCCTGGGCCATTTCAAACCTTCCCGCCCGGCTCTTGTAGGCCCCTGTATAGGCCCCCTTGACGTGCCCGAAAAGCTCGCTCTCAAGCAGCGATTCGGTAAGCGCCGCGCAATTGACCTTTACATAGGGGCCATCCCTGCGCTCCCCGAGCTGATGGATCGCCCTCGCGACCAACTCCTTCCCCGTCCCGCTCTCCCCGAGAATGATGACCGGCGCATCCGACTGCGCCGCGTTTTCGATCAGCGCAAAAACCTGCCGAATGCCCGGGGATGCCCCTATCAGCCCCTGAAAGGAGTCCTCCGCCCGCAACTCCCGGCGAAAGGCCGCGATTTGCTTATCCCTTTCGATGATTTCGGTGATGTCGGTGATCGTCTCCACGGCCCCGATGACATTCCCGGCCGCATCCTGCAGGGGCGAAGCATTTTTCAGCACGCTGAGATGCTTGCCGTCTTTTTTCATGATGGTGCAGCGGCGCATGCTGAATTTGCCGTGCTTGAAGAGCATGCACCAATGGTCGCCCGCCTTCTCGCGGGCGATGTTGCAGATGCTGAAGTTCAGAATGGAGCACTTCTGGCCGATGAGTTCCTCGCGGCTATACCCCGTCATGTTCTCGAGGGCCTTATTCACCGAAATGATAGCGCCCAGGGTGTCCACAATTATGATCCCATCGTTGATGGTGCTCACCACCGTCTTCCAGTATCTATCCAGGTCGCCCTCGAACATCCACACTCCGCGTTCAAATTTAATCAAACATTAAAAGTAAAAATTTAGCACTTTAACACTTTCACACCCGACAACCCGCGAGCAAGAGACATTTCATTGCCAAACGCATCCCAAGCATCAGCTATATCTAACAATATATGAAATAAATATGCCAACCCAATTTACAATGGCGCCAACCTTGCCTCCGACAAGCGCTAACAACCAATAAACAAAGGAGCGGACCGGAGTTGAAACGAAAAGCGGATTACGTGCTCGACTTCCGAGAATCCCTCACCTCACTGGCTCTTCTCAAAATGTCGCAAGCCTTGAGGGAGATGCGATCGGGAGAGGTGCTCGAGATAATTGCACAGGGGACGGACGCGCACGAAGACGTGTTCCGGTTGATGCCGACCACGTCGTGCGAAATACTCCTTATGGAAATCGACGAAAAGGCGGAGCTTTGCCGCATCCGGCTGAAGAAGACGGGGAGCATGGAGCGATGAGAATGGGCAAGCCGTTTTCTTGCCTAATTTTTCGCCGGACCTATTGCAAAGCCGAATGGGAATGATTAAAAAGACTTATATTATTGGGCCTGAATTGCACCTCTCATGGAAGCCTCAGGAGAGGGTCCCAGCGCAAGTCGGCCGCAGCCTGTAGAGCCGGCGATAGAAAGGAGGAAGCGAGAAAGACCAGCCTCTGCAAAAACGCCAGAGAGCCAGGCCGGACAAAAGGGGCGTGAAGCCCACAAAACCGGCAGTACAATGCTCCCACGGAATTTCCCGATCATCACGATCAATCTGCGCCAGCACGCTTCGCATCAGTTTCACCAGTTCCGCAAGCCATGCATTCAGACCGCTTCCGGGCCTGCTCAGTCGCCCTCGGAACGCCGTCGCACTATCACGGTTCATGGAAGATGGCTCCGGTGTAAAAGATCCCAACTTTTCACCAAAGGGAGGACCCCCATGTTCAAGAAAATCCTGGTTCCCTACGACGGTTCGCAGATGGCCGCCAAGATTTTTCCGCAGGTGGCAGCGTTGGCCAAAACCTGCAACAGTCGAGTGACCTTCATCCATGTCTTTCACACGGATAAGGTGTGGGACGGAACGCCGGGAATGCTCGCGGAGATCCCCGAAAAGGCTTTGAAATCCTGCGAGAATTTCCTTTCGGAAGCGGGCGGGGAGCTCCAGAAAAATGGAGTGGAAGCCGACTGGGTTTGCATCGAGGGCGTTCCCGCGCGGGAAATCATCCAGTATGCGGACGCCAACAAGATGGATGTTATTGCGATGGCGACGCACGGACGCGGGGAAATAGCATGGGCCCTGGGCAGCGTTGCCGAACAGGTCGTGACCCACTCGAACACGCCGGTGCTGCTCTTCCGCGTGATAGAGACTCGCCCGCCGCGGCGGAAGGAGGAGGTGGTCGTTCCTCCTTGGTAAAATCGAGGAAAGCCGCCGAGCGGGCCGGCAACAGCCGTCCGGCGACTTAACCTTTGCAAAAGAGCGCCATGGGCTCCCGACGATTCACTGACCGGCTGCAATAGAGACTCCCGCTCTCCCTCACCGCCCATCCCCCAAAAAATCCCCATCCAGCGGAGCCTCAAAGCCCACGGCGCCACCCCGCCCCACAATGCGGAACGGGCGCGAACGGCAACCGCCCACGCCCGGTAATTGAAAGCGTTTTACCAACCGCACGACGCGCTAGCGATCGTTTGTCTTCAGGCACTCTATCTTTCGCTTGCTCTTGATGCCGTATTTTTTCATGCGATTCCAGACGGTCACCCGCGACACGCCTAGAATCCTTGCGGCCTGAGACTCGTTGCCATCCGCCTGTATGAGAGCGTCCATGAGTTGTTTTTTCTTCAGTTCCTCGCGGCTCAGGGAAGACGCCTTGCGGGGAATCGACTTTACTCTCTCCTTGAAGATGCAGGGGGGAAGGTGCCACGGCTGGATGATCGGCTCCTGACAGGTCACAAAGGAATACTCAAAAGCGCTTTTGAGCTCCCTGACGTTTCCCGGCCAGGAGTAATTCACGAGCACCTCCATGGCATCCTTGCCTATGCCTTCTATCGGCTTGCCGCTCTTGAGAAGGGTCTTGCGGAAAAAGGACTCCGCGAGGAGCGGTATGTCCTCCAGCCGGTCCCGCAGCGGCGGCAGCATGATCGGGATGACGTTCACCCGGAAGAAAAAGTCCTTCCGGAACACCCCGTCCTCCACCAGTTTGGGGAGGTTCTTGTTGGTGGCCGAGATGATGCGCACATCCACGTCGGTGTGGCGACTGTCTCCCACCCGCTCGATGACTTTCTCTTCAAGAACCCGCAAGAGCTTCACCTGTGTAGAAAGCGGCATATCCCCGATTTCGTCGAGGAGCATGTCGCCGCCATTGGCCATCTCAAATCTACCCACCCGGTTCTGGAAGGCGCCGGTGTAGGCTCCCTTCACATGCCCGAAAAGCTCGCTCTCAAGCAGGGACTCCGTCAGCGACGCACAGTTGACCTTGACGAAAGGCTTCTGCTTCCGGCGCCCTAAATCGTGTATGGCTCTCGAAACCAACTCCTTCCCCGTCCCGCTCTCACCGTAAACGATGACCGGAGCATCCGACTGGGCGGCGTTGGCGATCATGTCGAAGACCTTGCGCATGGACGCGGACGAGCCGATGATGCCCTGGAAACCGTCGTGCGATCTCAACTCGCGGCGAAAGGCCGCTATCTGGTTATCCTTTTCCACCACCTCGGTAATGTCGGTTATGGTTTCGACCGCGCCGATGACGCGCCCCTCGTTGTCCCTGAGGAGCGAAGCATTTTTGAGGGCGTGCACGCGGACGCCGTCCTTACGGATGAAGCTGCACCGCCTGATATCGAGATTTCCATTCTTGAAGAGCACGCACCAGTGCGCCCCGTCCCTTTCCCGGGCCAACTCGTGGATGCTGCAATTCAGGATGGAACACTTCTTTCCTATCAATTCCTCGCACGAATATCCGGTTATCGACTCGAACGCCTCGTTGACCGAGACTATCGCACCGCTCGTGTCCACGATCATGACTCCGTCGCGGATCGTGCTCACAACCGTTTTCCAGTACCTGTCCAATTCCTCTTCGTACACTAGTAATTCCCGATCCGATCTCTGATCCAAATCCAACATCATCAGACTCACTCTGCATCGAACGATTCATCAAAAGAACAGGAGCATGTCGCCATGGGCGCCTGATTTGAAAGAAAAACTTAACACTTTTATAGTTTTGCGGTATTGTCATCAACGTCCCCCGAAAACGCATTGCAATCAAGACATTCGTCGCGTTTGGGCAGGAAGCGGCGTTCCGCGCACCCCATTTTTTAACGCATCTTAAAAAAAGCGGCAAGGTTAAAGCCAAATTGTCACCTTTACAACTACCACGCCGCCTTTTGATATGCAAGCCCCTCGTCAAAGAGGGCGGATGGTCCGACACAGGCAAAACACATGCAAACCGTACATGTCAAACAATTAACATGTATAAATCACAATTCTTAATATTTTAACACCCTGCATTCAAAATTGAACTATCCACCCCACTCCAGGCAAGGTTTAAGTGATAGAAATCATTAAATTACATTTCACCATTTTTTCACGCTTCGCCATGGCGCCAACTTTGCCCTATGCTCCCCCTCGAAAGTCAACAAAAGGAGAATGCAGGATTGAAAAGCAAAGCAGATCAGTTCATTGACTGCCGAGGGACGCTCACTCCAATCGCCCTTCTAAAGATCACTCACATCCTAAGAGAAATGGAAATCGAAGAAGAACTCGAAATCATTGGACGCGACCCGGACACTCGAGCTAAAATACTCAAGGTCCTGCCACCTTCCTCTTGTGAGCTGGTCGAAATGGAATCTAATGACGGAGGGGGACAACTGTTCAGGATGAGGTTGAAAAAGGTGCAACACATCTGGCCCTAACCGGTTGTTTCGATTACTAAAACAATAAGGGGATCGAATATGAGCTTTCAAAGGCGGCTTTCTACTGGTGAATTCGTGATTCTCGCGGAAATGCATACGCCCAAAGGCGTGGATTGCACCGATATGCTCGCCAACGCCCGCAGGATCAAGGGCCGGGTGGACGCAATCACCATTCCCGACATGGATAACGGCGTAATGAAGATGAGCGCATTGGCCGGAGGAGTGCTTATTCAGCAGCAGGGCATCGAGGCGATCATCCACGTATACTGCCGCGACAGGAACAGGATGGCTCTCCAGGGAGACCTGCTGGCCGCACATGCCCTAGGCATCCACAATCTCGTCGTCGTCCAGGGCGAAGAGATGTCCTCGGGAGACCACTGCGCCGCCAAGACCGTGGAGGACATCGACGCGATCGGCCTCCTCGAAGCCGTAAAGTCATTGCAGGCAGGCCGAGACATGGCTGGCCTGGAGCTCAAGGGGGCCCCCGATTTCATTATCGGGTGCGGCATGGCCCGGTGCGCGGACGACGCAGCGTTCGAGGCGGAGCTCGAATCCCTGCGCAAGAAAGTGGAAGCAGGCGCCAAGTTCATCGTGACCCCTCCCGTGTACAACCTGGAATTCAGCACTCCCGTCATTAAGAAGGTCGCAGCCCTCGGAGTTCCTGTCATTGCATCGGTGTTTCTGATAAAATCCGTTGGAGTGGCGCGATACATCGCCACCAACGAACCTGGAGCGCATATCTCCGAGGACATGATTAAGCGCATCCGCAAGGCGCAGGACCGCGAGATGGAATGCGTAAGGATCGCGGGAGAAATCATTGCGGGCCTCAAGGGCGTAGCCCAGGGGGTTCAGATAGTAACTTTGGGATGGGAGCATCGGCTTCCGGCGATTCTGGATCATGCAAAACTGTAATCCGGAGCCGGCGCCCAGAGCCGATGCCCTTGGGCTCGTTTCATTGGCCGCCCACAAGGCCGGCCAATGAAACCGGGCCGCATTTTTATAAACATTCGCTAAAAGATCAGGGTGGAAATGCAAGATCAAAACATCTCTCAGTCCAGCAGTAAAGTGCTTGTAGTCGGAGGCGGCGTCGGAGGCATTCGAACCGCCCTGGACCTCGCGGAAGCGGGTCGCGATGTGGTGCTGATCGAAAAGTCATACTCGATCGGAGGTCTGATGACCTTGCTCGATCGCACGTTCCCTACCAACAACTGCGACCTGTGCACCATATCCCCGCATCTGTCCGAAAGCGGACGAGACCTCCATATCGAACTCATGACCATGACCCAGATCGAAAAGCTGGAAGGCAGCGCAGGGGACTTCACCGTTTCCCTCGCGACGCAGCCCCGCTACATCGATCTGGAGAAATGCACCGCCTGCGGCGACTGCCAGAGGGCTTTCCCGGATTGCGTGCGATTCACTCCGGGCCTGGACCACAGGGCGCCCACCTGCATGCGTTACCCCCAGGCGACGCCTTACGCATTCTCCATTGACATGGAAAAATGCGCCAATCCCGAGGAACTCGCCAAGGTGTGCCGCTCCGAAGCCATCATCATCAACGACGCTCCGAAAATGAAGGACGTCAAGATCGGCGCGATCGTCCTGGCCCCCGGCGCCGAGGTTTTCGACCCCTCCGTTCTCGACGGCTACTGCTACGGCTCCGAGCCGGACGTCGTGACGAGTCTCGAGTACGAGCGCATCCTCTCGGCCTCCGGCCCGACCAAAGGCGAACTGGTGCGCCCATCGGACGGCAAGAAGCCGAAGAAGATCGCCTGGATTCAGTGCGTCGGCTCGCGCAGCGTGAAAGAAGGCTGCGCGCCCTACTGCTCGAGCGCCTGCTGTATGTTCGCCCTCAAGGAGGCCATGGTCACCCGCGAGCGCTTCAGCAAGGACAACGAAATTGAAACCACCATTTTCTTCATGGACATGCGGACCTCCTGGAAGGATTACGAACTCTACCTCCAGCGCGCGAAGAAAGACTACGGAGTGCGCCTCGTCCGCAGCCGTCCGCACAACATCTTCCCCGACCCCGAAACCGACATGCTCGCCATCAGCTACACGACGGACGCGAGCGCTGCCGCGCAGACCGAACAGTTCGACATGGTCGTCCTTGCGACCGGGTTCAAGGTTCCGCAGGAGATGCGCGATCTGGCCGGCAAGCTCGGGATCGAGCTGAACGAGCACAGCTTCGCGAAGACCGGAAGCTTCGACCCGGTGGCTGCCTCCAAGCCGGGCGTTTACGTCTGCGGCCTCTTTGAAGCCCCGAAGGACATCCCCGAGACGATGGTCCAGGCGAGCGCTGCGGCCTGCAACGCCGCCCGCCATGTAGCCCAGCACAAGAAGGCCGCGGAAGATCCCGCGGAGCTGCCGCCGGAGCGCGACGTGACCGGCGAGGATCCGAAGATCGGCGTCTTCATCTGCGACTGCGGCTTCGACATCGGCGGCGTCATCGATGTGAACCGCGTGGTCGAGGCGGCCCGGTTCATCCCGAACGTGGCGGCTTCCGAGATGGTCGGACACGGATGCTCCCGCGAGTCTCTCGAGCGCATCGCGGATGTGATCAAAGAGAAGGGGCTCAACAGGGTGGTCATCGGCGGATGCTCGCCGAGGACCCATGAGACGCTCTTCCAGGATACGATCCGCAACGCGGGCATCAACAAGTACCTCGTCGAAATGGCCAACCTGCGCGACCAGGACACGTGGGTCCACAGGGACAACCCCGAAGCGGCGACACAGAAGGCCATGGAGCTTATCCGCATGGCCGCGGGCAGCGTGCGCCTCGCGCATCCTCTCGCGGACAACGTGTTTCCGGTCAACAAGGACGTCCTGGTGATCGGCGGCGGCGTGGCGGGCATGAGTTCCGCGCTCAGCCTCGCGGACATGGGCTTCAAGGTTTACCTGACCGAAAAGACGGGCAAGCTCGGCGGCGTGGCCAAGAACATCCACCGCAACATCGAGGGCGACGACGTTCAGAAGTTCATGAACGACCTCATCGATATAGTCCAGCGCCACCCGAACATCGAGGTGATAACGGGCTCCGTCGTGGTCGATCACAGCGGAATCGCCGGGATGTTCAAGACCGGCTTGCAAATCGGCCCCCAAATGTACTATAGAGCTATAAATCATGGGGTGACGATTGTCGCGACGGGCGCCCTCCCCAACAGACCGGACGAATACCTGCTTGGCAAGAACAAGGCCGTCGTGACGCAGCTGGACCTTGACGGGATCATCGAGACGGCCCCGGACAAGGTGAAGAGCTGGAACAGCGTGGCGATGATCCAGTGCGTCGGGTCGCGCTCGCCGGAGAACCCGAACTGCTCGCGCATTTGCTGCCAGTCCACGGTGAAGAACGCCATCCGGATCAAGACCATCAACCCGGATGCGAATGTGTACGTTCTCTACCGCGACATGAGGACTCCCGGCTTCCTGGAGGACTACTACAGCAAGGCCAGGGCGATGGGGGTCATTTTCGCGCGCTACGAGGTGGATGCCAAGCCTATCGTGGAAGCCGAAGGCGATGGCATCCGGATCAAGTTCTTCGACCCGATTCTCGGACGCGACGTCAGTGCGTTCGTTGACTGCCTCGCGCTTAGCACGGGCCTTGTGGCCGACGAAGAAGATACGGAAGAACTCGGGATGATATTCCATCTTCCGCGCACCACCGACAATTATTTTCTTGAAGAGCACGTCAAACTGCGGCCCGTCGACCTCCCGATTCCGGGGTTTTTCGTCGCTGGCTCCGCGCACGCTCCCAAGAGCATCCGGGACAGCATCGCGCAGGCTCAGGCCGCCGCTGGAAGGGCGCAGACCTTCCTGGCCAGGGACGCCATCAACCTCGGCGCCGTTGTCGCGCACGTGGACGGCAACCGTTGCGCCGCGTGCCTCATTTGCGTCCGGGCGTGTCCGTTTGGAGTGCCTTTCATCAATGCGGACGGTCATTCCCAGATCGATGCGGACAAGTGCCACGGCTGCGGCGTTTGCGCGGCCGAATGCCCCGCGAAGGCGATCCAGCTCATGCGGTTTGAAGACGACCAGTTGTGTGCTCAAATTGACGCGCTCCTGTACGGGGCCTTGGAAAGGATGGCGTAATGGAAAATTTCGAGCCCATCATCGTGGCTTTTTGCTGCCACTACTGTGCATATACGGCCGCGGATATGGCGGGCAGCAAGCGGCTCTCATATCCACCGAACGTAAAGATCATTAAGGCGCCTTGCTCCGGAAAGATCGATGCGATTCACATCATGCAGGCCCTGCAAAAAGGGGCGGACGGAGTGTACGTGGCCGGATGTCTGGAAGGGGATTGCCATTTCAAGTCGGGCAACACGCGCGCTGCTCAGAGAGTCTCCTACATCAAGAAGCTTCTTGAGGAGATCGGCATCGAGGGAGAGCGCGTTGAAATGTTCACCATGTCGGCTGGCATGGGGGAGCGCTTCGCAGAGGTGGCCACGGAGTTCACCGAGAAGATCCGCAAGATGGGTCCCAATCCCATCAAGCGGGCCGCCAAAGCTGCATGCTGACATCGAGACAAGGGAGATAAAGCAAGATGATAACAGCTGAAAGAAAACCCATGGAAGAGATCCTGGAATACGTGAGACCGTGTCAGCGCATCCTTCTCGTGGGCTGCAACGAATGCGTCACCGTATGCGCGGCGGGAGGCCGGAAGGAAGTGGGACTTTTGTCCTCCGCTCTTCAGATGGCCGCCATGAAGGAAGGCCGGACGCTCGAGGTGAAGGAGATCACCCTGGAGCGCCAGTGCGATCCGGAATACGTCGAGGAGCTCGCGTCCCAGGTGGGCGACGCCGAGGCGATAGTGTCGATGGCCTGCGGCTGCGGCGTGCAGGAGCTTGCCAGACGCTACAAGAGCATGCGCGTCTATCCCGCCGTGAACACGAAGTTCATGGGCGCCTCCGAGCGGCAGGGCGTATGGGCCGAGCGGTGCCAGGGCTGCGGCGACTGTCTCCTTGGAATCACCGGCGGCGTTTGCCCGATCGCCCGCTGCTCCAAACAGCTTATGAACGGCCCCTGCGGCGGTTCGACCAAGGGCAAGTGCGAAATCAGCCAGGACGTCGATTGCGCGTGGCAGCTCATATGGGATAGGCTGAAGGCGCTTGGAGTCGAGGACCGGTATGAAGAGAACATCCCCGCGAAAGACTGGCGGACGGGTCGCGGCGGTGGACCACGCAAGATCATCAGGGAGGACTTGGCGCAATGAAAACGGACAGTTTGCTGGAGAAAATATTTGCTTCCGGGCAACTTGCCCTGACGTCTGAATGCGGTCCGCCGCGCGGCGCGGCCCCCGACAAAGTGAGAGAGAAGGCGGAATTGCTGAGGGGGTGCGTGGACGGGGTCAACGTGACCGACAACCAGACCGCCATGGTCCGCATGTCCAGCCTCGCGGCCTGCATCATCCTCAAGCAGATGGGGCTCAACCCCATCCTCCAGATGGTGACCCGCGACCGGAACCGTCTCGCCCTCCAGAGCGACGTGATCGGCGCCTACTCTCACGGCATCGACACGATGATCTGCCTCTCCGGCGACCATCCGCACTTCGGCGACCATCCGATGGCGGCGAACGTGCATGACCTCGACTCCGTACAGTTCGTCAACATGGTGAAGAACATGCGCGACGACGGCAAGTTCCAGGGCGGAGCCGACATCGACACTCCTCCGAAGATGTTCATCGGCGCGGCGGCGAACCCGTTCGCGGACCCCTTCGAGCTCCGCGTTTCGCGTCTCGCCAAGAAGGCCAAGGCGGGAGCGGACTTCATCCAGACCCAGTGCATCTACAACGTCGACAAGTTCGAGAAGTGGATGGAAGGGGTGAGGGACAGAGGCCTCGACAAGGAAATTTACATCATGGCGGGCATCACCCCCATGAAATCCGCCGGCATGGCGAAGTATATGAAGAACAAGGTTCCCGGAATGGACGTTCCCGATGAGATGGTGAAGCGCATGTCGGGCGTCCCGAAGGAAAAGCAGGCGGAGGAAGGCATCAAGATCTGCCTGGAAACGATGGAGCGCCTCAAAGGGGTGAAAGGCGTCGCCGGATTCCACCTCATGGCCATCGAATGGGAGCACAGGGTCAAGGAGATAGTCGAAAGAGCTGGTCTCCTCCCCAGGCCCCAGTTTTAGAGGCGAGTCCAAAGTGATGGATCCCCAGTCCTCCGCCATGGGGCGAAGGGCTGGGTCCGGTCTTCCCTTTTCGGGGTCCCGGCAAACCGGGACCCTTTCGGTGGAAAGGGATTGGGGAGGGGGCAAGGGGCGATTCAGGACGCCTTGTTGACCCCCCTGCGTTGGAGTCAACAAGCCTGTTGCAGAGCAAAGGAGAAAGGCAATGGCTGACAAACAGCTCATTCTTGTAGTGGATGATGACCCTGATCTGGTGGATTCGGTTTCCATGAAGTTGGAGAACGGAGGATTCAGAACCGTCAAGGCCTACGATGGGCTGGAAGCATGGGACAAAATCAAGCAGGAAAAACCCGCCATGGTCCTCCTCGACGTTATGATGCCCCGTAAAAATGGCTACGAGTTGTGCGATGAAATCAAAAAGGACCCTCAATACAAAGATCTCACGGTGGTTTTACTGACAGCTGTGGCGGACAACGTGCCAACATCCACCTATACGCATTTGGACGGCAAATCGACGCTGGCCGATGATTACATCGCCAAGCCCATCGATTTGGACAAGCTGATGGAAATCGTGAAAGACAACCTCGTACGCTAAATCTCAACGCAGCTGCTCTGCATCTGATCGGCGTTCAAGTGCAAGCTCCGGAAAGAAGCTTCGGAAAGAAGATGCACGCGCGCCCCATGTAAAAGCCTTCCGACGCTCATTGGCGTCGGAACCCGTTTTTTGCTTTCTCCCGCCCCTCGGGACGCCATCCTGGGGGACGGGTTGAATCGGCGCCGCCGGGGGGGCTTGCGGGATCATTCTTTCCGGAGCTTTATTGCTTCCTGAACCCGTTTGTTCGCTACAGCGTACATTTGAAATTTTGAGCGGCCATATTATGACCACTTCCCATCCATCATCCAAAGAGTGCAGTGAAGCTCCTGAAATAAACGGCTGGCGAATCAAGGTCTTCGATTCTCTTTCTCTCCCCACGCTCGTTCTCAAGCCGGACAGAAGCATTCTGGACGTGAACAACAAATTTCTCGAAGAATTCCAACTGGATGCCAAGCAGGTTCTTGGAAAGAAATGCCACGATTTCTTTTTTCATTCCGAAAAGCGCTGCATATCGGACGCCTGCCCACTCGACAAAGTCCTCCAGGACAAGAAGGGACAATCCATCCTGAGGCGGATTCACACGCCGGACGGGAGGGAGAAGTGGGAGGACAGGGTGTTTTCTCCCGTTCTCGACGACAGGGGAGAAGTCTCCTACATCATAGAAAGCATACGGGACGTCACCCAGATAAGGGTGCTTGAAAAAGAGTTGTCCGAGATCAAGGCTTTCACCAAGAAGGTGATCCAAAGCTCGCCGAGCGCCATCGTCGCCTCCGACATGAAGGGCCAGATCCTCGTGATGAACCAGGCCGCGGAGGAACTTTTCGGCTTCAACCTCGCGGAAGCCAGAAACAGCATTAGCGTGGAGGCCCTTTACCCGCCCGGACTTGCCAGGGAGCTCATGAAAAAAATAAGAAGCGAAGTCCCCGGCGGCAGAGGGAAGCTGCCGGGCACCAGGGTGACCATCGTTGATGCGCACGGGGTGGAGATACCCGCCGAACTTACCGCGTCCATCATTTACGAGGACGACCAGGAAGTTGCCTCCATGGGCATTTTCAGCGACCTGAGGGAGAAGCTGGCAGATGAGGAGCGGATGAGCAAGATGCTGGCGCGGGTGGCCCAAGCCGAAAAGATGGCGTCGCTCGGACGGCTGGCCGCGGGGGTGGCGCACGAGATCAACAACCCCCTGACGGGCATTCTTTTTTACGCGAACCTCATCATGGAGCGGCTGGAAGAAAAGGACCCTTTCCGCGCGGACCTCAAGTGCATCCTCGAGGACGCGGGGCGGTGCCGGGACATCGTCAAGAACCTCCTCGCCTACAGCCGCCAGACCTTCCAGATGAAGGAGGTCTTCCCGCTGAACCTCCTCGTCGAGCAGAGCCTAGGCCTCATCCGGGACCAGAAGCTCTTCATGAACATCGAGGTGGTGAAGGACCTGTCGGACGAGATCATGATGATTCACGCCGACAAGATGCAGCTCAGCCAGGTGATCGTCAATCTCGTCATAAACGCCATCGACGCGATGGACCGCAAGGGGAGGCTGACGCTAAGGACTTACCTCGCCGTCGACAAGGCGCACCTGGAAGTCTCCGATACGGGCAGCGGCATTTCCCCGGAAAACGTATTGAAAATATTCGACCCGTTTTTTACGACCAAACAGCCCGGGAAGGGCACCGGGCTCGGTCTCAGCACCGCCTACGGGATAGTTCACGAAAACGGCGGCAACATCAGCGTAAAGGATACGGGGCCAAGTGGAACAACTTTCCTTGTCGAGCTTCCGCTATACAACACCTCGGAGGACTCAACCCTACTCTAAATGATTTCTTGTGGCGAGGTGGAGGAACCTGCTATTATGACTGATAAAGGATTGGCTGAACTCTCATACAGGCCCAAGATCCTAGTGGTGGACGACGAGCAGCGCATCCGGGACGGCTGTCACCGGGTGCTCACGGAGGAAGGATGCGAGGTCGCCGGCGCCGCGGACGGCAAGATCGGCCTCGAGATGATAGAAAAGGAGCACTACGACATCATCCTGCTCGACCTGATGATGCCGGGGCTCTCAGGATTCGATGTTCTGTCGCAGGTGAAGGCGATTCACCCCGACACCCTTATTATTGTGATATCGGGGTACGCGACGGTGGAGCATTCGGTCGAGGCGATGAAGAAGGGCGCGTTCGACTTCATCCCAAAGCCTTTCTCCCCCGACCAGTTGCGGGTGCTGATCAGCAAGGCGATCGAGTATTCAGGGGCGCTCAAGGACATTGCGACTGAAAAGTCTCGCATGCGCGTTCTCATCAACCGGCTCACCGACGGGGTTCTGGCGACGGACAGCCGCCAGCGGGTGGTCCTGGCCAATCCTGCTTTTCTCAGGATGATCGACCACAAGGGCGGGGAAATGATAGGCCGCGATGCGGGGGAGGTCTTCCTAAACGAACAGATCCCGAAGATGCTCGGTCAGGCGCTCGACATGATCGGCGAGGACATCGCCGAGGCGACCGAGGAAATAACCAGCCTACAGAAGGGGGAAAAGGAGCCGGCGATTCTCGCGGCGCGGTGCATCCCGTTCCGGGACAGGGCCGGGCGCAACGTTGGAGCAATAATAGTGCTCCACGACATCACCGCCCTCAAGAAGATGGACCAGGCCAAGTCCGATTTCGTGTCGATGGTGGCGCACGAAATCCGCAGCCCCATGAACTCGGTCCTGATGCAGCTCCAGGTGGTTCTTGACGGTTTGGCGGGAGAGATCGGCGAAAAGCAGAGGTCGATCATCCAGCGGGCTTCCGAAAGGATAAAGGGGCTTATCAGCCTCTCTACGGAGCTTCTCGACCTCGCCAAGATGGAATCCGGCCTCATCAACCAGGAGCGGGAAAGCTTCGACATGGTGGAGGTGGTGAAGGACCAGGTGGAATTCCACCAGGAGAAGGCCCGCGCAAAGAACCTTACGCTGGAGTTCACGGGCTCGCCCAGCCCGATGCGCATCCTCGCCAACAAAAGAAACATAGAGGAGGTCGCGTCGAACCTCATCAGCAACGCCATCAGCTACACCCCGGAAGGCGGCTCGATAAAGGCGTCCGTCGAAAGGGAGGGAGAGTTCGTCCGCATGAGCGTGGCGGACACGGGATGTGGGATCTCTAGAGAGGATCAGGAGCGGATTTTCGATCCGTTCTACCGCGTGAAGAATGAAAACACCAGATACATTGTTGGAACGGGTCTGGGACTGGCCATCGTAAAGAGCATTGTGGACGCACACCACGGTATAATCCGGGTCGAAAGCGAGCTGAACCAGGGAACGACTTTCAATGTCCTCATTCCGTCCGATGCTTTCTGAAAAGAGCGGCCAGCCCCCTATTGCTCACATTTCGAAAGCAAGGAGGGGTCGCCCATGAGTGCAACAGACTATCTGAGGCCTTTTGTTGAAGTCAATCGTGCGTTATGCGACGGCGTGGACAACCACAGCGTCATGAGCCTCATAGCACGCCGGATTGCCGAAACGCTCCAGCTCAAGGGGTTCATGGTCAAGATGAAGTCCCCCGTCGATGGCAGGGTGGAATTGCTCACGGCTTACGGGCTCAGTGAGCATTTTCTGTTCAGCGACCCATCCGCGCCAACAGGGAGCGCGTGCATTGAATTGCCGGACGAAGTCGTTTGTTACGCTGACCTCAAGAGAGACGAACGGGGAGACCAGTTCGAGGCAATGCTGGTGGAAGGCGTGATGGCAATGGCGATAGTCCCGATCGAGATAGAGCAACAGACCACGGCGATGGCCATGCTTTTCTCGCCCGTTCCCCGGGAATTCGACAAGACGGAGCTCAGCTTCGCCCAGGCGCTGACGGCCGAGGGCGTGCTCTCGTTTCTGTGGGGCAGGCGAGTGGAGGAATCCGTCGAACGGGAGCGCCAGTACCTCCTGAGCTTCCAGGAAATCAGCCACGAGATAAACGCCACGCTCAACATCAACAAGGTGCTGGAGCTTGTCGTCAACAAGGTGGCGCGGCTCCTCAAGGCGAAGGGCTGCGCCGTTAGGCTCCTCGACCCTCAGAGCAACAAGCTGTACCTGACCAAGTCCTGCGGACTGAGCGAAAGTTTTCTGAACAAGGGGCCGGTCGATGCGCAAAAGAGCATCGCCGAAAATATGGCGGGCAAGATCCTCATTATCGACGATGTATTCACCGACCCGCGCCTACAGTACCGGACCGAGACGATTGAGGAGGGAGTGCGCAAAATTCTCTCCATCCCGCTCATGGTTCGCGGCAAGGTGACCGGCGTGCTGCGCGTCTACAGCGGCGAACGCCCTCCCTATTCCAAGCGGGAGATTCAGTTCGCCACCGCCATCGCGCAACAGTGCGCCTTCGCCATAGAAAACGCCCGCATATACCAGCGGGTGAAGTTTGAATACCAGCAACTGCTGGTGGACTTCGGCTATGAAGGAAGCAGTCAGTAAAGGACCGTTTCCGACGCCGAACACCCCCATCGCGAACCCGCCGCCATCCTCTGGCGGGTTCAATCGACGGCCTCATCCGCGGCGTCGACCAACGCCAGTGCGACGAAGGCCCGGTTTGGAACAGCGGCGACGCCACACCCCGCCGCAGCACGTCCTCAGACGCGCCCAACCGGAAGTTCTCCTTATCCTCCACCTCTCCAGCACATGGGGAGGTGGAGGTGGTTTTTCACCTTGCGTCCCTCCAGCGGTCAGGGAAAAGAATCCCGTTCCCCTTTTTTGGGGAAGGCCATTTTTTCTCTTCCCGGAACGCCATTTTTTGGAGAGAATAAAAGGTGCATTTTTGGCTCATCGGGAGGGAGAGCACTTGCGGGACTCCCTCCCGACTGTTGTTCATCCTCCTTCGGCGCCGCATCACTTCCCTATACGGGGGCGCGAGGGGGAATCCAGGTAGAAGCCCGCAGTGCGCCCGCGCAATGCCCCTCGAAGGGGAGATTCGAGCGGCCGGCCTGATCACGCAGGCCCGCCAAGGCAGGAGTGGAGCGCAAGGAGAGCGCCGCGCGCGCGGCTTCCCGGCTAACCAGCCGTCAAACATTGGAAGGGACCATGAAGAAACGCATACACACACTCAATATTGACGACGCCTGTGACGCCAGTTTTATAGAAGACGTCGAAAAGGCGAGCGGACAAAAGGTCAGCAGATGCTACCAATGCGGCAACTGCAGCGCCAGTTGCGCATACACCTACGTCTACGACTATCCGGCCAACCAGATCATGCGACTGATCCAGCTCGGCCAGAAGAGCGCCGTGCTCCATTCGAGCTCCATCTGGCTGTGCGCCAGTTGTCAGGCGTGCACGACCCGCTGCCCGTGCAACATCGACGTGGCCAAGGTCATGCAGAGCCTCCGCATTATGTCGCGGGAGCAGGAGACGGTCTCCGAGAAGAACATTCGGGTTTTCTTCGACGAGTTCATGCGGTCCACGAGGCTTTTCGGAAGGGTGTTCGAGACGGGGCTCCTTCCCGTCTACAATTTCCTGACGGGGAAGCCGCTGAACGACATGGACCTGGCCCCGAAAGTCCTCACCAAGGGCAAGCTCGCATTTGTCCCCCACAGGATACCCGGCCAGAAGCACATTGAGGAAATTTTCGCCAGGTTTGAAGCCCACAAGAGATGCGAAAATAAATGCTCCGATGGACCGAAAGCCGTTTGAGGGAGGATGATCTGCAAATGAAGCGCATAGCCTATTATCAAGGATGCTCCCTTGAAGGACTTGCCCGTGAATACGATATGTCGACCCGCGCGGTGTGCAAGGCGCTCGACGTGGAGCTTGTCGAAATACCCGATTGGAACTGCTGCGGCTCCACTCCGGCCCACTCGTACGATCCCCTGCTTCCGGCGGCCCTCGCCGGGCGCAACCTCGCCATCGCCGAGGGCGAGGGATGCGACGTAGTGGCGACGCCCTGCCCCGGATGCCTCAAGGCGCTCAAAGGCGCGCTCGACGTCTACCAGGACGAGAAGAAGCGGGCCGCCTTCCTTGAAGTGCTCGGAATGCCCTTCGACGGGGAGATCGAGGCCATTTCGGTTCTCCAGGCGCTCTATGAAGACGTCGGGCTGGACGCCATCAAGAAGAAGGTCATGACCCCCCTCAAGGGGCTCGTCGCCGTCCCCTACTACGGATGCCTGCACTCCAGGCCGCCGAAGCCGAACCAGTTCGACGACCCGGAGAACCCCATCGTCATGGACCGCCTGCTGGAGACGATCGGCGTCACCGTCCCCGATTTCCCGTACAAGACGGAATGCTGCGGAGCGGCCTTCGGCGTCACGCGCAATGAAATCGTCGGCAAGCTGAGCGCCCGCATCCTGGACATGGCCGTCAGGGTGGGCGCGCGGATGATCGTGGTCGCCTGCCCCCTCTGCCAGCAGAACCTGGACCTGAGGCAGGACCAGATCAGCAGGCGGGCGGGGCGGGAGTTCAACATCCCGGTGGTCTACATCACGCAGCTGATCGGGCTGGCCCTTGGTCTGAAACCCAAGGAGCTCGGGCTCAAGAAGCTATTCGTCGATGCATCCACGCTCCTCAAGGAGCTGATGGACGCCAACGCCGCCGGACAGGAAGCTTCGGCCTCGGCCTGAGGGCCCGGGCGGCGCGAATCGGCGGAAAACGCCAACGCGTCCATGGACGAGATCATGCGGGCAAATATTCCATATAAAGCCAATTCTGAGGTTATAAAATGCGTATAGGCGTTTTTGTATGTCAGTGTGGAACCAACATCGCCGGGACCGTGGACACTCCGGCCGTCGCCAGGGCGGCCCTGGAGCTTCCGGACGTCGTCTACGCGACAAGTTATATGTACACATGCTCTGAACCGGGACAGCAGGAAATACAGCGCGCCATCAAGGAGCACGACCTTCACGGGGTCGTCGTGGCCGCCTGCTCGCCCCGCATGCACGAGCCCACTTTCCGCCGGGCGGTGGAACGGGCGGGGCTGAACCGTTATATGTTCGAGATGGCCAACATCCGCGAGCACGTCTCGTGGGTCAGCAACGACGTCGCGGCCAACACCCTGAAGGCGGCAGAACTCGTCCGCATGGCCGTATCGAAGCTGCGGTTCAACCAGCCGCTCTTCTCTTCGAAGGTCCCCGTGACCAAGCGCGTGATGATTATCGGCGGCGGCGTCGCCGGAATCCAGGCCGCGCTCGACTGCGCGGAAGGCGGCCACGACGTCGTCCTCGTCGAGAAAAAGACGTCCATCGGCGGGACCATGGCGAAGCTCGACAAGACCTTCCCGACCGTCGACTGCTCCTCGTGCATCCTCGGCCCCAAGATGGTGGACGTCGCACAAAAGGAAAACATCACCCTCTATGCGTCGAGCGAGGTGGAGTCGGTTTCCGGGTACGTCGGCAACTTCAAGGTCCAAATCCGCAAGAAGACCACTTACGTAGACTGGAGCAAGTGCACGGGCTGCGGGGAATGCACCCAAAAGTGCCCCTCCAAGAAGGTCCCGGACGCTTTCAACGAATTCATGGGGAAGACGACGGCTATCAACATCCCGTTCCCCCAGGCCATCCCGAAAAAGGCCGCCATTAACGCCGATTACTGCCTCTATCTGACGAAGGGCAAATGCGGGGTGTGCAAGAAGATATGCCCCGTCGGCGCCGTCAATTTCGAGATGAAGGACGAGATAATCACGGAGGACGTGGGCGCCATCATAGCGGCGACGGGTTTCGGACTTTTCGATTACTCGGCCTATGGGGAATACGGCGGGGGAAGGCATCCCGACGTCATCTCCGGGCTCCAGTACGAGCGCATCCTGAGCGCCTCCGGCCCCTACGGCGGCCACATCCAGCGCCCGTCGGACGGCCGCGAGCCGAAGAGCATCGTATTCCTTGCCTGCGTGGGGTCGCGCGACGCCTCGGTGGGACGCCCCTACTGCTCGGGCGTCTGCTGCATGTACATCGCCAAGCAGGCTATTCTCACGCGCGACCACATTCCGGACTCGAAGTGCTACGTCTTCTATATGGATATCCGCTCGCCCGGAAAGAACTACGACGAGTTCGTGCGTCGGGCGCAGGAGGAATACGACGTCCAGTACGTTCGCGGGCGCGTCGCCAAGATCTACCCGCGCGGCGACCGCATGGTGGTCCAGGGGATGGATACGCTCCTCGGAGCCCAGGTGGAAGTGGAGGCGGACCTCGTGGTGCTAGCGACCGGCATCGAGGCGTCGCCGGGGGCCAACGAACTCGCCGAGAAGCTTCGCATTTCCTACGACCAGTACGGCTTCTACATGGAAAGCCATCCCAAGCTGCGCCCCGTGGAGACGAACACGGCCGGCGTATTTCTGGCGGGAGCCTGTCAGGGCCCGAAGGACATTCCCTCTTCGGTTGCACAGGGCAGCGCGGCTTCGGCC
>CALFXO010000150.1 GCA_937958025.1 uncultured Syntrophobacteraceae bacterium | reverse complement strand
TCCATGGGGAAGAGGGCTGGCGAGCGCCCCGCCAAGGGCGGCTTGCAGGGTGGACAAATGAAGAAGGATCGATGGGTTTGGAAGAACAGCTGACGGACGCCATAATTCAGGGAAAAAGCAATTCGCGGAATGCGAAGGATAAGAGCCATCGCGGACGCCGTCGTCACTTTTTCAGAATTTCCTCGAATTTTTCGACCCTCCCGACGCTCCCCTGGCTGAAATTAATGCGGATGGAGCCAGTGAATCTGCCTTCGACCAATTCGACCATCGCGTCTATGAGACATTTCAGCCTGTTCAGCTGCTCCAACTTGAGATTCCTGCGAAATTGGATTTCCAGAAGAGACGTGTTGGGGTCCATTCAAATCGATCCTTTAGAGATTGAGGACAAGGCGACGCTCGCCGGCGGAGCGTAGCGCGGGGCGGCCAGCCGGAGTTTTTTTCCAGCCCGCCGCCCGGTCGGCGGCCGGTCTCAGCCCTCCCCCCACTGCTTCTTGAGCGCCACAGCCTGTTGTTGGGAGACAGGGTCCGAATCCTGGTCGATGACCTTGTCGAGATGCTGCCGGGCAAGGTCTTTCCGACCCTTTGCGTGGGCTATTATCGCCGCATGGAGGTTTACCGGCGCCGTGTCGGGGCTCCGCACCAGCGCCTCCTGGAGCCTGTTCCATGCTTCGTCGATTTTCCCCTGTTTGTAGGCGACCCACGCGGAGGTGTCGAGGTAGACGGGATTGTCGGGCTGCCGGGCGAGCGCCTGAGCCGCCAGGTCGGAGGCCCTTTTCAGGTCATTGGGGTCGTTGCTGCGCTCCGAGTAAAGGAAGGCGAGGTCGTTGAGCACTCCGGGCGTCTTGTTGGTCTTCAGCATGTCGGCGAAGATCTTGTCGGCGTCCTTGTAGTGGCCCAACTGCTCATGGAAGAGAGCGAGCGTCATGGCAGCCGCCGGCGTCGGATTCTTGCGCACCAACTCCTCGAGCCTTTTTTGCGCGTCCTGCGTTTTGCCCTTCTTCACGTATAAATCCGTGAGCATCCGGTAGGGCTCGATCCATTCGGGGGCGAGCGCAATCGCCTTATTGAGCGGCTCCTCCGCTTTGTCCGGAGAACCCGTCTTGTTGAAGGTTTGCGCCAGGATGAACTGGGCGACCGCCGAGTCCGGACGCTTTCCGGCTTCCACCTCCGCCACGGACAGGGCCGTCCTGGCGTCGTTTTTCTTCAGGAGCACGGCAACAAGCGGCGGCAATGCAAGATGCCACGCCTCATCCAGCTTGAGGGCCTTTCCGTACCATTCCGCCGCCTCGGCCAGCTTCGACTGGAGCGTCATCAACTGTCCCATCTTCAGGTAGCCCATCGCGGAATGGGGCTGCGCCTTGACGATTTCCTGGAAATCCTGCTCCGCCTTGTCCATTTCCTTCCGGGAAACATATATTTCGCCTCTCCGGTTAAGGAGAGTCACGTCGCGCGGCTTCAGCTCGATCCCCTGGTCCAGCGTCCGCAACGCCTGTTCGCCGTTCTTTTCTCCCAGGTAGAAGTTCACCAGCTCCAGGCGAAGCTCCGTACTCTCCGGATTGGTCCTTATGGCGCTTCGCAGCGTATCGAGCGCCAGAGAACTCTTCTTGTTGATGCGCTGCGTTCTCGCGAGCAATATCTGGACGCCGGGATCGTTGGGGCGGGCCACCGCGACCTGGTTCAGGTGAAGCTCCGCGTCCTCGGTCTTTCCCGTCTGCAGGTGGAGGCGGCCAAGGAGGAGATGGGCGTCTATGTTTCCCTGGTTTTCCTTCAGCACATCCGCGCAAATAGCCTTCGCCGCATCAACGTCGCCCTGGGTCGCCTTGAGGGAAGCCTTGGCAAGCATGAGCTTCTGCCGGTCGGAGGCGACAAGATCGAGTTGCAGGCTCTTTTCAACGCGGTCGATCGCGGTTTGAATCTGATTTTTCGCGACAAGCGCCTGGGCGGCCTGGAGCATGGCGTCTACATCGGAGGGAGCCACAGTGAGTATCTTGTCGAGCGCCTGCAAGGCCCTGTCGGGTTGTTCGCGCCTTTGCCAGAAGCCCGCCTGGGCCCTCAGCATTTCGATTTCCTGGGGCAGGTTCTGGAACGCGGTTTCGGCGTCCTTCATCATCCCGAAATCTTCCAGGGCCTTGGCGCGCAGCAGCTTATACTGGGAATTTTGCGCGTTGGCGTTCACCATGGAGTCGAGCTCGCGCAGGACGCCGCCTTCGTCGCCCCGGGACGCGGCGTGCCGCGCCATAAAAACGTAGGGGCGCTGATCCTTGGGATTGATCGCGCGCCACTTGGCGGCGGCTTCCTCCATCTTCTCGAAATCCCTGGTTTCCCGAAAGCATATGGTGAGAAGCGCCTGAACCGCGTCGTTCGAGTCCTTCCCCTTCACATCGTCGAGCACGACGATCGCTTCCGGATACCGCTTGCCGTTCATCAACGCCTGCGCCTTGACGGTCGCAAACTTGGGTTGGAAGGACCCGGAGTCCTTTATCTTGTCGAGTTCGTCGAGCGCCTCCTGACCGTATCCGTAGATGGAGAGCAGGGAGGCTATTTCCATGTGCGCGGCGTCATAATCGGGCTTGTCCTCCACCGCGCCCCTAAAATAGTTTATGGCAGTGCGCGCTTCCTTCTCCCTCAGGTGCGCCTTTCCGAGAGCGAATTTCACCTCCGCGCTTTTCGGATCGATCTGGAGCGCATTCTTGTATTCCAGGATAGCCCTCTTTACATCTCCTTCGGCGAGCAGGTGGTCGCCTCGCTCCACGAACTCTTTAACCTGGCTTTCCTTGCTGCCGCACCCCTGCAAGGACATGACCAGAGCCATGCAAAGGACTCCGGCCAGGACCGTCCTCATCTTCCATCCGTCAAGGAAAAACATCAAAAAAACCTCCAAAACGATTGAAATCCCACCGTCTTCCGCCACAATCCACCGAAGGGGCGGCGCGCTCGCGCGCATGGCGCCCCTAACGCCGCTCCATGGCGCCTACGGCCCGGTGGAATCGTTCATGACCACCCCAAGCACCTTCTCGCGCGGAATCAGCTCCATCGCGCCCCGGATGCTATCGAGAGTGGTGTGCTCCGGACGCGCCACGATGATAATGGCGTCGGCGTATTCCGAGAATACGACGGCATCCGGGTGCTCACCCACGGCGGGGGTGTCGAATATTATGTAGCGGTCCGAATAGCGATCCCTCAACTCACCCACGAGCGATTCCATCTTCGGACTGCCGATGATTTCGGGAGCCTGGGGAATGACCCCTCCGGCCGGCAACACAGTGAGCTTGTCGATGCCCGGGTTGACGAGCATCTCCTCGATGGGTGCATCGTCTATGAAATGCGACTTGAGGCCCAGGGCGTCTTCCCCCAAATTCATGATCTTCTGGATTGCCGGGCGCCTGAAATTGAGATCCACCAGAAGAGTCGTCTGGCGGACATCCTTCGCAATGCTGATGGCAAGATTCGCGGCGACGAAGGTGCTTCCGTCTCCGCCGCAGAAGCCCGTCACCTGTATCGCGCTGAGAGCCTTCGGGCGGGTGTACTGGAGCAGCAGGGTTCGCAGCAGCTTGAACTGCTCGCTCACCGCATCCTTTTCGTTGAAGGCGACGATCCTGTTTCTCACAAGCGCCGCGGGAGAAAAAGGCAGGACCCTGGTAATGGAATAAACGGGCCGGGAGTCGCTGGCGAGTTGGACCGGCTCCTCGACGGCCGGCGCCTCGGTCCCCCGTTTTTTCTCGTTCTCATCGCCCACCAGGGAGAAAAAATTCCTAATCGCGTCGAAATAGGAGCCTCGCCGCTTCGATTTTCGCACACGCTTGACCACTTGCTCTCCTTTACCGCAAAAAAGGCGGGACGGCGCGGCGGCGTTGCGGCCGCCGCGGCAAAGCACCCCTCCGGCGTTGACGGGCCATCAGGGCATCCCGTTCCACATGATGCGCTCCAACTTTGCAGAGAGGACATTGAGGGGCATCACGAAAATATGAAAAACGGCAAGAACAGAGATGAAACCGACAAAGGCGGATATGACCACCACCTTCGTTCTCTTCCTTTGGAGCGCCCTGTCCTCTTCCGTCACGACCCTCGAAAGGATGGCGATGACGGGGAAACCGCTCACATCCGCCAGCGACGCGGCGCCGTGGAGCCTCCTGTCCGTTAGCTCCTTCAGGGCGACGGCCCCGAAACTGCATACGGAGCCAAACAATATTCCGACAAGCATTATGACGAGCCGGTTCGGGCTGTAGTGCTCCTCCGGAAGGAACGGAGGCTCCACGACCTCGAAGCTTTCCCCGAGCCGCCCTTCCTCCATTCCGGAGGACACCCGCGCCGTGAGGAGCTTATGCTGGAGTTCATTGTAATGCCCCATCAGGATCTGATATTCCGCTTCCATCTCCGAATATTGCTTGGCCACCTGCGGCATGGACTGCATTTTGTCGTAGAGCGTCTTGATCTGGGCGTCCAGCCGGTGTTTCTCCGCTCCCAAGGACGAAATGGAGACGTCGATTCTCTCCAACTCGGCCTCAAGACCAATGTAAGCCGGATTCGTTGGGTTCGGCGCGTCGCCGGCCTTCCGCCCGGAGGAGGCGTTCCCGCTACGGAGGCGCGCGGCCTCCTTCCTGAGTTGCTCAAGCTCCGACTCGGTCCTCAGCACATCCGGATGCTGGCTGCCGTACCGGGCCTGGAGGGTGTACAGCTTGGACTCCAGCTCCGTCAGACGATCGGAGGTCGCGGAAGCCAGGTCGGCTTCGGACCCACCGGATTCGAGCATCCTTATTTCCTCGTTGAGGGCCAGAATCGCGGGGTGGTTTTCCGAATATTTCCCGAGGAGGTGCGTGCGCTCGATCCTTGCCTGCACCAGCCTGTCGGATGGGCCGATCACCTTGCCTCCGCCAGCGTAGGGATCGAGGACGGCTATGTTGCCCTTGAGCGTCGCCTTCTGCTCCTCCATGGACCGCATTTGCATGCCGATATCGCCCACCTTCTGGTTGAGCGTTTCCAGCTTCTGGATGTTGACCTGCATGAAATCCGGGGTTTCCTCGATGTGCTCCTCGCGGAAATCCGCGATTTTGGTTCTCAGCCGATCCAGCTTATCCTTCTCGAGCCGCATCTGTTCATCGAGAAACTTGGTCGCGCCTTCCGCCGACATTTCCCGCGCTTCCGCGTTCTTCTCCAAATAGTAAGAAGCGACTTCGTTGGTGACCATCTGGGCCTTGCGCGGGCTTTCGTCCTCATACGCAAGAGAGAAGGCGATCGTCAGCATAACGGGCTGCGACTGCGTTTCCTTGTTGATTTCCGCATTGATGGTGGAGAGCGTGAGACGCTTTCGAATTCTTTTCACCAGCTCTTCGGTGGTGAGCCTGTAGCGCTTGTCCGGCAGGAGGTCGTACTTCTCCACCAGTTTCAATATCCTGGTTCGAGACATTATCTCCTGGGTGGTGGACTGGATGCGCTCCTCGGCATAGGTCGTGACCGTCGAAGGCACCAGCGCCGGCGGGATCTGCTGGTCCCTGATGAGGATCGTCGCCGTGGACATGTAGACGTTCGGCAATGCAACGCACACGACGGCCGTTATGAACACGATGGATAGGAACGGCCAGATGATCCACCACTTCCGCCTGATGATGATTTCCTTGGCTTTCGCGAATTCCTGTTTCTCTGTCATGGCAGCATTTGCACCGGACGTCCGGAGTTTGAGGTTGACGGCCTTACCGCGTTGCGGCGGGGAAGCATCCCGCTCGCTCCACCTAATGGTTCTCGAACAGCCTGGGCCATTCGTTTGTAATCGACACCCAGAGGCGATACCGGTCGCGATCAATATCCGCCGATCCCACGTCTTCCACGGAATACTCGTAGGAGCCTCCCAGCCCGGCGGTGAGCGTCTCCGAGAGTCTCCACCTCAACCAGGACGCGGTTGTGAGATAGCGGGTCTTGTCCGTATCGGCCGAGCTTTCCTCGATATTGAGGTTATACCCAAGCCGGAGGCCCATTGACGCGTAGTCGCTGTATTTGTAGTTGAAAACCGTACGCACGAAGTTGCGTTCGGCGCTCACGACATCCGCTGAGTTATACTGCTCCCGCCCCACCTGGAGAGAGCTCGAAAACCGCGTGGTCCAATTTTTGGTAATGCCCGCGTTGAAGAGCAGCCCCGGGTCGGAGGAATCCTCCGTCACAACGGGATAGACAAAGATCAGATCGTCATCCACCAGCTTCACTGTCGGCGTGCTGCTCGGAACGTGCTGTTCGAGCCACGTAAAGCGCCCACCCACGCCCGCCTCGAGCGTCGTCGTCTGGTCCCAGTCATAGCGGCCATAGATGGTCCCATGCACCGTATCGTTCGTCGCTTCGTCCTTGTAGTCGATCAGGGAGCCCCCGACGAGAACGCCGACCGTGGCGCGCGGGGTGAGCCGCCAGGAATGATCGAGATACGCCTGAATGAACTGCTGATCCGGATAATACCCTTGGGGATAGTCCGTGAATCCGCCGACCACCCCGCCGCGCAGTTCGCGCGTCGGTGACGGGGTGTAGGACGCGGCCAGCTCCGCGCCGTAAGAAATCCGCTCCTGCCTCGATGTAACGACGCCCGTGGATTCGAGCAGAGCGTCCAGGGTTTCGTCCCGCCGGAAGAAGCCAGAGAGCGACGTCGAGAACTTCTGCGTCCAGGCGTGCGTGATGGACAGGGCGTTATCGGTCTCGATCGTATCCATGTCCGGGTTCTTGACGTATTTTTCGCCATTCATGCTGGAGGTGAACTGCACCCGCGTCCGCTCGGAGTCATTGTAGACCTGAATCTTCGGCTTGATGCGAATGACGAAGTCCCCCTTCTTGTCTTTCTCGGTGAAGAGCACGTTGCTGTCGTATTCTTTAACCACCTCGATGGATGTATTGATATACCTGTCCGCCGCCAGGGATTCGGACAAGCCGGAAGCAAGCGTGAAGGCCCAGGCGGACAGCGCGAGCAATGCTACGATCCGATACAAGAACACTCCTCCGACCAGGATTCCTACTCAGTGCGTTGCTTCTTGTGGTTTGCGGCGCCATCAGCAATGCTTTTCACATCCGACTCCGGCGCCGCCTCGAAAATCCTGACGGGCTTTTCTTTGCATCTCACCCCTCAATGTCACTGCGCCTGCGCTTCGATAAGCCCCAATGATTCACCAGGACGATTACAGGTTCATGTCGCATACGTGACAATAGAGTTACGCTCTTCGCCATTCCGCAAGGCCACGGCGCGTCAATCGCGCCCTTCCGGGGCCCGGCGCGGCGGCCCGGAGCGACCGCCGCACCCAGAACGAGGTCTGATGAGGAACCCCTCCTACAAATCATTTATCTCACCATTTATTTCACCTTATTTCACCATTCGGTGACAATAACGATGCAAACGCCCGATCGTCATATATTCGTAAAAAAGAGCAGATACACTCCATGTGCAACGATTTGAATGTTCAGAGGGTCGTTATTCGTCGTAAGCGTCCTTATCAATGCAAGGAGCCAGGAGTGAAGCTAAGATTCAGGTTTATAAAGAAGGACCGGAAGACCTCGAAGAGGACCATCCAATACATCGTCGGGATGCTGATAATGCTTTTGGCCGCCGTCGCGTTCTCGCAGGAGCACCTCCGGCAGGTGCTATTCTCGCAGAAAACCCATGATTTTTCGGGTTTAATGGATGAAGCCCCCAAATTGGCCGACGCAGGGGAAAAACCCCGAATTGCGAAGGCGCGACGCCGCGCTCCTGCGGGGGGCGCGCCCGCGCTCCATGAGGGGAGCTTCTTCATGACCCCTCCCGAATACCAGCCAGCCGAAGCCTCCACGGCGCCGCCCAAACGGAAGGTCCTTGCCGCTCAGGACGTTTACACGCCTATCATGATTCCTTCACAGCAGTGGAATAACCCGCCCGACGATTATTCGCCGTCCTACTCCATACCTCCGGTTTACAATCGCGTCAGCCAGACGGAATTGAAGGCGTCCGTCGTCTCATCGGGAACCTATACGGTGACGACTGGAAACTCTAACGAGTCGAACTCCGACGAAGAGAATTCCGGGTCCAGCGGGTCTGGTTCCGAAGAATCGGGCGGCAATGGCTCCGGCCTGCCGGGCTCCTCCGGCGGGTTGGATCTCGGCGGCGGCGGAACGGGGGAATCGGGCGACGGCAATGTTCCCATTCCTCCAGCCGTATATCTTCTCGGCGTGGGGTTCGCGGTGGTGGCCCGCCGGATGCGGAAGGGCGATTGCTGAGAATATTCGCAATGGACCCATGAAATAAAAATCCGGACGCCCCGCAAGAGCGGGGGTCCGGTTTCCTTTTTCGTACTCGTTGAGGATTGAAAATCACGCTTTCGCAGTCAAGGCGGGGTGCCGCTTCTACAGCGGGCTGCGGAAGACCGGGCGGAGCGGCTCCCTCCTACGGAACGATCACCACATCCCCTCTTTGAAGGATGATGTTCTGGTCCAGGTTCTTTCCGTTTTTCACCTGATCGTAGCGGAAAGGCAGACTGATGTTCTTCGCATCCTGCTGCCGGACGATGATGATATCGCTTTCCTTTCCGAAGGGGGTCAGCCCTCCGGCAAGCGCAAGCGCCTGAAGCACGGTGACGTCCATGACGGCATTGTACATGCCGGGGCGCAGCACCTGGCCGAGCACGCTGTATTGCAGGCTTCCCGCCTGAGAGATAATGACGGTGGCGCTCGCCTGGGGAACGTACGGCTCCAGGGCGACTTCGACCAGTTTCCGGACCTCTTCGGGAGTCTTGCCCGCCACCTCGACGTCACCCGCGAGCGGGAAAGAAATTTTCCCATCCCGCCGCACCGTCAATTCGCTCTTCTGCAGGTCGGGCTCTCCCCATACGACGATTTCAAGAACATCCCCCGGAGCGATCGTATAGTCGCTTGCAGGGCAGGAGCCCACGGCAGCGGAAAGAACGAGGGTCGCGGCGATGATGCACGCCGCGAAGAACAAAAAGCCCCTTTTCATGCAAAAACCTCCAAATGGTGAATGTGCATCCGGCCGAGCCGCCAGACAACGCGCACGGGGTTTTCCGCGCCCCTTGGCGCCGCGCGGCTCCGGCGTTTTTTCGGCGCCCTTACCTTGAAGCGCCGCGCTGCGCCGGGAGCTTTTCGCCCGGCAGGAACCCGTCGAGCACTGGGACGATGATCCGGGTGAAATCCTGGAGGCGGCGTTCAACGTCTTGCGCGGACTCACCTTCCTCAACCGGCGAAACCAGCCGCACCAGCGATCCGTCCATTCTGCGCCGCATGATCGCATCCCGGAACGTCCAGTACTTGAGCTGAAAAAGATCGTTCAGGACTCGCCCCCGCTGCGGAAACCAGTAATATACGATCTGCTGGGCGCCGCCCTTGCGCATGAGAGCGCGGCTCACCCTGAAGTCCCCGTCTCCGTAGCCCTGCACGGAGAATGCGACCGTCCCCGCATCGTCGAAAACCCACCCGTTCGCGGGGAGGCAGGACGCCGGGGAATGGATGGACTCTCCCTTCTGCTGACGCGCATAATAAGCAACGTAGAAGTCGATCACCCTGTTCTGTTTATCGAAGTACTGGACCATGGCGTAATCGGTGAAATGGAGCGCATCCACGGTCTCCTGATCCATCCGCTTGCGAATCCCTTCATATTCTCCGACATAGAGCGGGAGTTCGGAGAGGGGCCTTATTATCTGCGTCGCCGGGTGCAATTCGATTCCGTGCGAGAGGACGAGCGATCCCCCGAGAAGGAGCATAGCGACGACGGAGCGGGCGGAAAGGAGCGTCCCGGGCGCGGAAGCCCCCGATGGGGATGGAGCGTTTCTTGGGATAAGCTCCGCCTGCGCCAGCGAGCCTTGGGGTGGCGCTATTTCGTCCGCGTCGAGCGCCGACGGCGCCCTTCCCTTCAAGAGCCGCGTCTCAGCCAGAAGGATGCCGAGTGAGACCATGAACACAGTCCAGCCGACAGCTTCATGGGATAATCCATCGACGACCTCCACTCCCCAGACATTGGCAGCAATGCCGGAGCCGCCGATGCGGACTCCGTTCAACAGGATCGCGAGGGGTATCGTGGACGCCACCAAGGCAAGGCGCTTCCACCAGGGACCTTTGAAAAAATGCGCGATGACCACCCCCAGGACTATCAGCGGCGTCAAGTAGCGCAGTCCGTTGCATGCGTCGACAACTTGCAGCTTCGCGTCTCCGAGACTGATGACGTTTCCCTCGCGGTAAGCCGTGAAGCCGACGAGGCGAATGATCGCCACGCCTATTCGCGACGAAAGCATCTGAAGTTTTATGGAAAGAGTCGCATGGATGAAATTCGGAAGCGGAAACATAGCAATGGAAACTAGCGCCGCGGCCCCGGCCTCCCTTATATACGGCCATCCCAGGTGCAAGCAGACAAGGCCGACCACGATCAGCCAAGACGCCATGAAGAGGGAGAAATACTCCCCTCCAAGCTCTCCGAGCCAGTAGAGGATCACTCCCGCAAAGAGCGGCATGAAACCCTTCCAGGATGGAGAAGGTTCGAGCGCTGTCAGCGTGCTCCATTTCTGCCGGATCAGGTAGATCGTTATGAAGGGAATGAGATAGCAATAGGAATAATCGACCGAGTTCCATACGCCGGCCATGTAGACCAACGCCTGGCGGAACAAGCCGACCAGCAACAGCGCATAGCCCCCCGGCAACAGGAATTTCCGGGGCGACGCATCCAGGAGCGGGGCGGCCTTCAAATCGTTCGTCCTTCCAGCGGGTCCACCGAATCCACCGCTCCGTCTTCTTCCCGCCCTTCTTTTCTCATCAGGAGACGTTCCACAAACCGGACGATGCTCTCCCCGGACGCCTCCGCGTCAAAGCCCCCGACTAACCTGTAGGCCGCTTCCGTCATGCGGGTTTTGGCCGCCTCGCTCATGCCGAGCAGCTCTATTATGGCGGCGGCGGAGGCAGGCGCATCGCAGGGGTCTATTCGACGCCCCGTAAGCCCTTCGATTATCAGATCTTCCGTAGCCGCGGCGTAGATCGACGAAGCAGTAAGGACCCTCGCGGCCATCGCTTCTCCCGCCACCGCTCCATAACGGTCAAAGAGGGTCGGGAATACAAAGACGTCCGCCACGGCCATAAGCCTGGGCAACTCCACCGGTTGGACGAACCCTTCAAAGTGGACGCCCCGCAAGCGGGTCCTCTCGACGTAGGCCTCGTAGCGCCGCCGCTCCGGGCCGTCGCCCGCGAGAATGAGCGAAGCATCCGGAAATTCCGCCTGCACTCTCCGGAATATTTCAAACAACTGCGGGCAGCCCTTTGCGTCGATGAGATGCCCCACCGACAGCAGCACGGGCTTTCCGTATTGCGCCCTCCGCTCGGCAAACCGGGGACCGGAACGATAACTCGCCGCGGTGCGATCGAAGTGGCCTACGTCCACGGGCATAGGCGACCACAGCACCTCCGACCTTTTGACCCCGTAGCGCAGGAAGGTCCGGACCGCATCGGTAGAGGACGCGATGGCGCCATCGGACGAGGATGCCATAAGCCTCCGGATAAGCCTCCGATACGGGCGCATCCTT
>CALFXO010000149.1 GCA_937958025.1 uncultured Syntrophobacteraceae bacterium | reverse complement strand
GTCTGGCGGTCAAAAATAGGCTGGGAATCCGGAATCTTCTTCACGGCGTCCGCGAACTGCGCCTTGTTGTAAGGAGCGGGCGTGACAAGCGGCTGGAACGGCGCGAACAGATAGAGCGATCCCTTATAGCCGAGCGGACAAATGGCCTCGCTCAGTCCCGTCAGGATCTGCTTGGCAAGAAGCATTTTCAGGACTTCGTTGCATTCCTGGTGACGCATGTACATCGAACCGGACTGGTCCACCATGAATACGAAGTTGTCGATCTTGGCGACCGGCTTCGCATCCGCAGCAACAGCCCCGAACAGCATCGCCAAGGCCAGGATGACGCCCACGACTTGCCCTCTTTTCAAAACCTTCATCATTCTTCCTCCTCGCATAAAAGTTCACATACAGGCAAAGTTCTTTTCACCACTACGAAAGGCATCCAGGAAGCACCCGCGTCCCACCCCTCCTTTCCACCAGTGAACCGGAATACGATTCACCGCGCCATATTAGCACCAATGGCAAACGATGAATATAACTTTTTGCCGCGTCGCACGCTCTAACCCACATTTGCGGGTCGCCCCATGCGTCGGCCCGGCAAAAAGGGGGCCCTCGCCGTCCGCCGGACAATCCAGCGGACGCCGAAACTCCCATTTCCTAGAAAAGCCGTTTCACCCAAACGAGGTTCAGGTTAATATCCATGTCGTATTTGCAGAACCGTTCGATGCTGTCGGAATCGAAGGCCCTCTTGAAATCCAACAGGCGGTCGAAGTCTTTTTCGATGACGATGTTGCAGAAATCTATCGGGACGGAGCGGATAAAATCCAACTCCTCCTCCGTCCACAGCTCGTCGGCGATGTCGCTGACGCTGTTTTCGAGCGTATTGTTCCCGCACACCTTGTAGCAGGCGCCACAGTTGCAACGGTGGATGGCGTCGAAATCGAGAGGCACCGAGTGTCCGCTCTCGCAGAAAGGGCAGACCACAATGTGCTTTTCCATCGAGCGCCTTTCGTCGCGTTTCGCCAGGGCGCGGAGCCCCGGCAGGACGTCCGGGTCAAAGGCTGAGATATCGCCAACGTCGGGCAATGAGACTCGCGCGGCGCCTCCGGCGTCGTCCAGCCCTCGATCGAACGTTTTCGGCTTTCCTTTCCACTCGGACCACGTGTTCTTTGTCATCAAATCAGCCTCATTTTCGGAATTTATAAATAGACAACCCCTCAAATATTTCGGTTGCCGATCCGTTTTTCTCAATCGGTTTTTCGATGAAAATTAACCTCAGCCTATTATCCGGGATTATAAGGACAATTTCCCTTGAAATCAAACAGGAAGTTTGAGATATAGATAATGCCGGTTCAGCTTTCAAAGCATGCGGGCGCTCTGGCTGCACACAACAACTCACTGTATTAATTCAGGAAATAGCCCATGACTCCTCCAAAGAAGGCGAATCCGGCCGCGATTGCGTCACCGGAAAAAGTGCGGGGCATTCTCGACCTCCTTGAACGGCATTACCCCGGCGCAACGTGTTCGCTTGATTTCAGGAGCCCGCTGGAACTCCTGATTGCAACCATCCTGTCCGCCCAATGCACGGACGAACGAGTGAATGTCGTCACTCCGGCCCTTTTCGAGAAGCACCCGACAGCGAGATCCTACGCGGAGACGCCGCTTGAGGAACTCGAAAACGAGATCCGCTCCACCGGCTTTTACCGCAACAAGGCAAAGAACATCCAGGAGTGCTGCCGCCAGCTGGAGGAGCGTTTCGGCGGCCGGGTCCCGGCGGACATGGACGCTCTCGTCGCGCTTCCCGGCGTCGGCAGGAAGACCGCGAACGTCGTGCTGGGCAATGCCTATGGCGTCCCGGGCATTGTCGTCGACACCCATGTAGGACGGGTTTCCCAGCGTCTGGGGCTCTCCGCGAGCAGCAACCCCGACAGGATCGAACAAGACCTCATGGCCATTCTCGACAAGTCCCGCTGGACGATTTTCTCCCATCAGATAGTCCAGCACGGCCGCAGGGTCTGCAACGCCAAGAAGCCCAAGTGCGGCGAGTGCTTTCTGAATCCCTATTGCGACTACTATAGCGCTCGTACGGAGTAGGGCCCGAACCCATGGCGATCGATCCGGGGCTCTGCGCCGAGCCGCCCGGCGGCCCGAGGGTCGCGCTCGGCCTCTTCCTCAAGACCTGCCGGAGCGTCACGACGCTGGGCGTTCGGCCAACCATGTGCGATTACACGGAAGCGGAGCGGGAGCTGCTCCTCGGGGCGGGCAAGGTGCTCTTCCCGACGGCCCGGTTCGCCCCTGTTTTCCGGGCCATCGAAAAGCCCACGTTTCCATCGTTTATGACCTATCGGTGCGGGAAATCCCGCCTGGCGCAGCTTCTCCTCGCGGGATGCCTCGACGCGCCGCATCCCCGGATGCGCGTCTACTACGGGACGGCCCAGAAGGCCAGAATTCCGGACGATTTTTCTTTCCCCGTGCTGGTGATGGGACAGGATGCCAGAAGCGCCCGGCATGTGGCGCGCGATATGGAGGATCTTCGGCGCCTAGCCTCCCGGTGCAACCCCATCCTCGTTCGGGAGGCTGTCGCCTGGGATGAGCGAGTGCGCTTCCTCTGCATCCAGGGACGCGTCCTTGGGGCGCAGAGGAGCTTTGGCGCGCCCGACGGAGCGCTCCCCGCGTTCAAACCGGAGCCGCTCGGCCTTCCCTGCCTCGAAGAGCCCATGGCCGGGGCGCTCGCCATAGTCCACAGCGCCGGGATCGACGACGTCGTCATCGAATGGGGGCGTCGGGGCGATTCCTGGAATTTTCTCGAAATGGCCGCCCCTCCCGTTCGCTGGGCCTCGCCGGAAGGAGTGCTCGACCGGCGGCGATGCATCTGCCGGTTGATCCAAACGGGTGTTGTATAATATGATGACTTTTGGCTGGCTCCGCATTGTCATTGATTTTCTTTGACGCGGAGGTTATTTTTCATTGCTTATGGTGAGTTTTTTCACAACTTTGTCCGTTTCTCCGGCTCCCTTTGGCGTCGGAACCGCGCGGCGCGCCATTGCGGGGCGGGCTTACAAACAATAACGGGACCTTCCCAGGCAAATGGAGAAAGAAGAGTAGAGTCATGGCCAATGTGGTTGTTATAGGAACTCAATGGGGGGATGAGGGAAAAGGAAAGATTGTTGATCTGCTTACGGAGAAGGCTGACTATGTGGTGCGTTTCCAGGGCGGAAACAACGCGGGCCATACTCTTGTTGTGAACGGACGGCAGTTCATATTCCACCTTATTCCGTCGGGCATCCTCCATGGCGGCAAGGTGTGCATGATTGGCAATGGCGTCGTCCTTGATCCGAAAGTCCTGATTCAAGAGATGCGCGAACTGGAAAGCCACGGCATTCCGGTGGAGCCGAAGCGCCTCGTCATCAGCCGCTACACGCACGTCATCATGCCTTACCATTCCGCCCTCGACCTCGCCCGCGAAGAAAAGAAGGGCAAGGCCAAAATCGGCACGACCGGGCGCGGCATCGGCCCCTGCTACGAAGACAAAGTGGCGCGGCGAGGCATCCGCGTCCACGACCTTCTCGACGAGAAGACGCTTAGGGAGAAGGTGGAGCAGAACCTCGAATCGAAGAACTTCATGCTCAAAAATTTCTACGGGGCGGAGCCGCTCGACGCGAGCGCCATCGTGGCGGAGTACCTGGAATACGGAAAGACGCTCGCCCCTTTTGCGGGCGGCGTATCGGAGATGCTTTATGACGCCGGGCGTCATGGCGCGTCCATCCTGTTCGAGGGAGCGCAGGGCACGCACCTCGACATCGACCACGGCACCTACCCCTACGTGACGTCTTCCAACACCGTGGCGGGCAACGCCTGCTGCGGATCGGGCATCGGCCCCTCCAGGATCGACAAGGTGATAGGCATCGTCAAGGCGTATACGACGCGCGTTGGCGGAGGTCCCTTCCCCGCCGAACTTCTCGATGCGACCGGCGAGCGCATCCGGGAGATCGGGGGCGAATACGGCGCGACCACCGGACGGCCCCGCCGCTGCGGCTGGCTCGACATGGTGGTCGTTAACAGCTCCGTCCGGCTGAACGGACTCGCCGGACTCGCGGTGACGAAGCTCGACGTGCTGACCGGCTTCCCCGTGCTCAAGGTGGCGGTCGCCTATAAGTGCGGCGCGAGCGAACTCAAGAGCATCCCGCCCGAGCTGGCCGCGCTCGAAGCCTGCCAGCCGGTGTACGAGGAATTTCCGGGCTGGGAGGAGGACATCCGGGGCGTGCGCCGCTTCGACGACCTCCCCGCCAACACGAAGCGCTACCTCCGCGCCATCGAGGAACTCTCCGGGACGCCCCTGAGCATCGTGTCCGTCGGACCGGGACGTGACGAAACCATCGTGGTGAAGCACCCCTTCGAGAGCTAGCGGGCTGTCAGCTCTCCTGACTGGTCGCGGATTGGGGGGAGCCATGGCGAACCCCGATCCGCAAGAGCGAGCCGGACAACACGCCAACCTCATACCCTAGTAAATCGGAGAAAGAAACACGCGGGACGTCAACAAAGCCTGCGACCACGATATGGAGTGGGGAAGGAAAATACGTCCCCTGCAGAATCGTGGATGAGGACAACGGGAAATTGCACATAACCTTCGGCTGGTCGCACAAAGCCAGCATGTTCATTGCTGGTTCTACCGGATTTTGTGGTTCCGTCGAAGCCTTCTATAGAGCATGAAA
>CALFXO010000148.1 GCA_937958025.1 uncultured Syntrophobacteraceae bacterium | reverse complement strand
CTGAAAAATCGCCCACCCCGACAGCAGAAAAATCCCCCACTCTCGGGGAACTATATTGTGCCATATTGTGAGCCGGTATTGCCGATAGGGGTGAAACGGAAGAAGCCCGTAGGGCGACGGTGAGAATCCGAAGCGCCGGTAAAATGCTACGGCGGCATCTTCTTTCGCATGAAGGGGGTGTAAGCTGTAACCTGAAGATTCTCAACCAAAATTGACCCCTTTTCGCATTGAATGATGACCCCTATGATTATTCTCAAGAGGGAGTCTCTCGCCGTTGGGCCTTGCCGGATAGCATGGCCGGAGCCGCCGTCAAGGCCAAGCCCTTTCAGGGTGCTGCGCAGCCTTGACGGCGTCTCTTGGGCCATGCTCTGGATCAACCGTGGCCGACGGCGAGAGGATGGCCTCCCTCAGCCTCTGGCTCAAGGATGTTTGGGATCAGGTCTTTACGGGGATCTTGGCTCCTCCTTTCGGCTTCATCCTGAAGCTGTTTCCGTTTATAGCGAAGATGTGGGAGTGGTGGACCAGACGGTCGATGATGGCCGCCGCAACCACTTGGTCTGCCGAGAATATCTCCGCCCAGTCCTCGAAGCCGTAGTTGCTTGTGAGCGCAATCGAGCCCTTTTCGTAGCGGGAGGAGACGAGCTGGAAGAGAAGGTTCGCCTGCTCTCTTTCTATGGGCAGATATCCCAGCTCGTCGATTACCAGCAGGTGGAGGTATGAAAAGGAAAGAAGGCAGTTGCCGAGCCTTCCCGCGGCTTTTGCGGCGGAGAGCTGGTGGAGAAGGTCCTGGCAGCGAACGAAGAGCACCCGGTATTTAGCGGTGCACGCCTTGACTCCGAGAGCGATGGCGAGGTGGGTCTTTCCGACTCCCGGAGGCCCCAGGAGGAGGACGTTTTCCTTTTTCTCCACAAAGGCGAGGGAGCTCAGGGCGATGATCTCCTTTTCATTGAGACCCGGCTGGAATGAAAAGTCGAATTCCTCGAGGGTCTTGAGGGCCGGAAACCTCGCCTTCAGAAGCTTCGCGTGGACGGAGCGCTCCAGCTTGTCCATGGCCTCCATCTCGATCAGTCTGGCGAGATACTCCTCATAAGAGAGTTTTTCCCCGGCGGCCCGTTGGGCCTCGGACTCATAGTGGGCGAGGACCTTTCGAAGGCTCAGCGCCTTTAGCTGCGTTTCTAGGCGCGACTGCATGCTTCGCCTCCTTCCGCGCAAACGACGGAGTATTCGGCAAGGCTCCTTTTCGCCACGCAAACAGCCGCGGCGGGGGATCGGACCTCGAGCGAGGGCTCGCGGAGCCTCTCGGGAACGAGCGCGCAGACATCCTCGACCGCCGCGCATCCAAGCCTCGCGCTCTCGCGGATCGCCTCCTCCAGCGCCTCCTTCTCATAGATCGAAAGAAGATCCACGATCCTTCTTAGATGATAGGCCGCATTGCTCTTGTATTTCTCCTCCGCAAGCTCCACAAACGCCTCTCCGATGGCCGGGAAGGCTTCGAGAAAAAGACGCTTGCCGCGCGCCCGCCTCTCGGCCTTCCTTTCCGCGTATTCTTTCGAGAGAGCGGCGTGCTCGGGGTGGGGCAGCGTTACGCCGCTTTCCCGAATGGTCTCGAAGCGCCCCACTCGCTGCATCTTGCGGTCGAATATCTCGATCCATCGCCCCATGTTGCGCTCAATCCACACCCGCTGCCCCGCGAGGGCGAGAGAAACGGGATAGCGATTGGAATCGACGTGAACATAGCCGTCCCAGCTCACCTTGCGGGGCTCGCGGCTAAAGGAGACGGCGGGCTCGACCGGCCGGGCCCTCAGATGCTCGTCTTTCAGCAACTCCTCGGGGGCTCTTCCCGTCGTCGAATGGACCCGTTTGTTGCAGTGCAGGAGAAACGACGCGAGCCGCCCCTCCAGATCGGAGAGACCCTCCACCTCGAGGCCCCTCAGAAAATGCTCCTGAAGATAGAAAAATGGATTTTCCACCTTCCCCTTCGTCCTTGCGCGGTAGTTCATGCACGGGTCCGGCTTTATGCCATGGGAGCCAAGAAAAACAAGGAAATCCTCCTGGTAGCGAATCGTCCCGTCCCGGTCGTGGGAGAGAACCATCTGCTTCGGATTGTCTATGACGATCTCCTCCGGCGCGCCCCCGAACGCTTCGATCGCTTGCGCGAGAAACCTCACGATCGATTGCGTCGTGATGTCCAGCGAAAAGCTCATGAACTTGAATCGGCTATAGGACAGTATCGCCTGATGAAAATAGACTTTTACGGTTTTCCCGTCTATTGGAACGCTCCACTCCTTCCAGTCGTATTGCATCTGACGGCCCGGCTCCGTCTCGAAGCGAATGGTCGCCTTGTCGGCCCTCTTCGTTTCTTTTCGCGCCTCCTCGATAAACCGATAGACGCTCGAAAGCGATCCGACGAAGCCCATCGCCTTGATTTCCTCGTAAATGCGAGTGCCTATATAGCCCTTCTCCATCATTGCCCGGATCTGCGACCCGAACGCGTCGAGTCGCTTTCCCGAAGGCTTCCTCGTGTAGCGGGGCGGCCCTTCCGAGCGCCAGTAGCGCTTCACCGTATTTTTTGACAGGCCCAGTTCGCGGGCTATCGCCTTCTTGGCCTTGCCTTGTCGCTTGAGCACTTGTATCGCATGCCATACGTCCATTGTAATCACCCTTCAGTCGCCTCCGATGTCGATGTCCAACATCGGCGTAACCGTCCGAGGGGTCACTTTTCAATGAAAATAGGGGGTCAGTTTTCAGTGTAGATCTTCACTGTAACCCTAGGAAACTCCGTCATGGTCGTCTGGCACAGACGTAAAAGAGGCAATCCCAACATTCATGCAACCATGGGTCATTTGTGACCGAACACCCCTGAGACTGTCATGCTCACAGGCTCTTGAGTTGACGATAGACTTCATCGTCGTTCCTTTTGCCTATCAAAGCCACTTTTAGGCAATCTCCTTCAACCCGATAGACAATCCGGTATTCTCCGATATCGGCTCTTCTGTACGGATACCCGATAAGAGAAGAATCGGGCGGTTCAGGATCTTCCATGAGAGCCAGAACCTTGTTGAAGACTTGACGATACTGCTTTGCCAGCAGGGAACGAAAAAACGTCAGAACTTGTTTCGTGATATCAAGTTTCAACACGGAGGGATGCCCCGATGAATTCCTTGGTTTCAGCTTCGCTCAAATACCCCTCTGCCTCAGCGGCCTTTGCTCTTTCCCCCCAATAAGCATCCTCGAGCTTGGTGAGACGCTCATATTCTTTCATGGACATCAGAACCGCGACCTGCTGTTTGGTCTTTTCAACCACAACCGGTTCCACCAAGGCCACTTGGAGATAGTGGCCCAACTTATTCTTCATCTCGGTTGCCTTTACGGTTACCATGTTCAGAATTCCTTTCGTTACACGAAATTTGACTATTTTAGCTAATATAGCTATCTGGCTCTTGTATTTCAATAGTTTTTCTGATCAGGGATTTGCACTGTGACCATTTAGACGCCCGGATCGCCTCTGTCGGAAAACACCTGTTTTCTGTAATCTTAATCAAAGGAGTCTACGTCAGGTTTGGACTCCCAACCGGAAAGAGATCCTCTATAAAGCCAAAACTCGAGTAGGAGAATTGTGTGAACTTTGGGCGGAGGCCCACGTGCTTTCCAAAAATACGAAAGCGGAGACCGGCTGCCGAGCAGGGCCATCAGTAGCGCCTTGATCTTACTCGATCACAACCCTGAGGCGTTGGCTGTACTCAAAACACAGCAACGTAAGTCTTTTGTATCATAGCCAGAAGGACCTCAAGTACAGTGACTGAGGTCAGCTCACGATTCAGTGATTAATGTATACAATGTTTACTTATAACGGGCTCGTCAGCCATTCCGCAATATTACTCTCGGTTTTTCGTTATGTGTCAGATCGAAATGCACTCAAATATGAGAGTTTTCTTAGCGCGCTGCTCTTTGCGTTTCGTGAGCTGTCCCCTTATTTATTGACTATTGCCAGCTGCGGCGCGGATATCTTTGATCAACATGAAAAGATGTCGGCTATCGGTGGGCGACGGTGCGAATCCGAAGCGCCGGTAAAACGCGGCGGCGGCATCGTCTTTCGCATGAACGGCAAGCGAACGCACCCCGACAATATCGGCAACTTGCAGCGTGCGCCCCAAGGCGTCCAGAAGCAGGCCGGCCCCGCTGCCACGGCCTTGCCAATCGCTATGGACGGCCAAGCGCGCCAGAACGAGCAACGGTATCGGATGACGCGGCATCCCCTTGACAACGCGCTCAGGTGCGTCGGCGCGCCGAACCTCGCCTGCGACAATCGTGTAGTATCCGACAACGGTTTGGTCGCTTACACCGATATAGGTTTGCGAAGATTTCGCTTGTTGCGCTTGCATCGCATGGCGAATAAGGAATCGGTCAAGTTCAGGCTGGCCGCAGGTGAATTCTTCAACCGCGTGAGCTCGATTTAATTTTTCTATGCGGAGCGGGGGGCTCACGGTTTCGAATCAAAAACGGATGGCTCGCGAAATAGTCGTTCAAGACGCGGGTGACGGCGTGGCGGAGCGTCGAGTGCGGCAACGAAGGCATCCCACTGTTCCGCATCGAGCGTGAAGATGCGTCTGTCCGCCAATCGTTCCTCAGCTTCCCTGAGCGCCGTTTCGAGAACGAACTCGCTGACAGACTTGCGCGCCGCCGTGGCCGCAGCCTGCAAAGTTTGCTTGGCGGACTTGCTGAGCCGCAGGTCAAGTTTTTCGGTTCTGTTTACACCTTGTGTTTTCATGCCATAAGTCTAGCAGCGAGCCAGACAATGTCAAGACAATTAATCAGTCCGTTTCATAGCTGCGCCATCCACTCTCTCACGGGAAAATCGTACACTGAAAGTTATGCCCATAATGTATGCTTTTGCATACACGAATGCATTGAATAGAATGCATAAGCAATTCTAAGACCAATAAGGATCGATAGACGGAAGTGTTTCAATTAATACGCTAAATCGTCATAATTTTCCTAAATCCAATCCTGGCCTTTTTGTTGCACTATTACATCCCCATCGAGGGCGCACCGCTACTTATTTATCCTTATGCTGGGCATCCGAGGCCTCTTGATGCTGGCGTTTGCTCATGAGGTGATTTTGCATGATCTTCTATTCCGTTATTTGTGTGTCACGGCCAGAGAGAGACCGATTCTTCAACCAAGCTCCAAGTCCTCAAAGAATTAAAGTCCTGGAGACAAAAGCAGTCGAATTCGTCCCTGCTTCTCCTATGGCGCTACGTGAGGCGCTAACGGATGGCTGCATCTTTGTTCCGGAAATTAACCCAACGGGTTTGCGCTAAATGCGGGAGCATTGCGGGGAGGAGGTTTCTCAGGCAGAGGCGCGGTTGCATGAAAAGCTGCGCCGAGACTTTGGAGAGATCGTCATGGGGGCTCTCAATGATCCTCTTACCATTGAGATCATGCTCAACGCAGACGGCAGTCTATGGCAAGAGCGTTTGGGCGAGAAGATGCGAAAGATCGGTCACATGAAGCCGAGCAGGGCAGAGGCGGTCATGCGGACCATCGCCTCGTGTCTCGATACCACCATCACCAGAAGCAATCCCATTCTGGAAGGAGAGCTCCCCCTCGACGGCAGCCGGTTCGCGGGCCAGCTCCCTCCCGTTGTGGCAGCCCCTACATTCGCCATACGAAAGAAAGCGAGCACGATTTTTTCCCTCGATCAATACGTGGAAAACGCAGTTATGACCACCGGAGACAAAGAAGTGATTCGCATCGCGGTGCGGGACCACAGAAACATCCTGGTGATCGGCGGGACAGGCTCGGGGAAGACGACCCTTGTCAACGCCATCATTCACGAGATGGTGCGTTGCGACCCCGACGAGCGAATATTCATCATGGAAGACACCGGGGAGATCCAGTGCTCCGCCCGGAACTTTATCCAGTACCACACCACGCTGGAGGTGAGCATGACGAAGCTCTTGAAGACCACGCTTCGCATGCGGCCGGACCGGATCATTGTGGGAGAGGTGCGCGGACCGGAGGCGTTGGACCTCTTGATGGCCTGGAACACAGGCCATGAAGGAGGAATTGCCACCCTGCACGCCAACAACGCAAGAGCCGGGCTCGACCGGCTCGCCATGCTCATCAGCATGCACCCCGATTCCCCGACGCCCATCGAGCCGTTGATCGGGAAGGCGGTGAATATCGTGGTGTATATCGCCAAGACCCCCGAGGGACGTCGCGTCCAGGAGATTATCGAAGTCTTCGGGTTTGTGGACCAAAATTATCAAACGCGCAAGTTGTAAAAAGGAGTTTTCATGGAGTTCTCCCGTAAAGATCTCGCGATCCGCCTTGGCTGTCTCATTCTTCTCGCATTTATCCTCATGGCTCCGTACGTTATGGCGTCGGAAGGAACCGGCGGCTCGCTGCCGTATGAAACGTGGCTCACGAACCTTCGAAACAGCGTGACCGGCCCGGTGGCCTTCACCCTGTCTTTTGTGGGCATTGTAGTGGCGGGCGGCGTGCTGATCTTTGGCGGGGAGCTCAATGCATTCTTTCGCACCTTGATATTTATCGTGCTTGTCATGGCGCTTCTGGTCGGAGCCCAGAACATGATGAGCACCTTCTTCGGGCGCGGCGCCTTGATAGGCGCTCTCCCAAGTCTGGCAAGCTGTTCGCGGAT
>CALFXO010000147.1 GCA_937958025.1 uncultured Syntrophobacteraceae bacterium | reverse complement strand
TTTCCAGGGCAATCGAGGCTACCCAATTCTATCTTGGGCAGGTGGTGGACGCTCTTCAACTCTTTGCGGACAGCGAGCATGCTCCAGACGGTCCCCCGGATGAGCGCAAAATGATTCTTGCTCGGGTGCTGGACGGACTCCGAGGTGACGTGGATAACGGGCGGCTGGCGGTTGGATACGTGCTTGAGCGGTTCGATGAAACTGCATCGGTGGGGCAGCAATTCAAGACGCCTCATGCGTTTGGGGGATTTCTCCGGGCTCAGGGTTTTCCCATTTCCAATGGTCTACACGACGCTAACGGTAAGAAGCGGGTTAGATGCCTGCTGTGGGGTAGCGAAATTGAAAACCATGTAAAAGAAAGTCTCGCATATCTCGGTAGTCTCGAAACCAATGTTACATGCGGGTTGGCAGAGCGAGACTTTGGAAATGTGAAGTCTCGCAAGTCTCGCGATGGCAATAATGCGGTCAATGAATGCGAGACTTCCGAGACATTGGAAAATCAAAGTCTCGGTCATGAAGTCAGCGTCAATAACGAGGAAAGAGACAAACGAGACTTCCGAGACATTGAAACATACACCGACGAGAACGGCATAGAATGGGAGACATTCACAGTATGACCGCTGAGCAGGCGCTACGGGAGGTTGATTTCTTTCTTGATGGCGACAACCCTCGGTGCAGTGCCCCAAAGGGAAGCGTCACGCCAGAGCTTCGGCGGGCCATCGCGGATCATCGGTTGGAGATCATAGCCGCCCTCCGTCACAAGGAGGCGCGCGGGCGGTGTTTAAACGATCTTCCCCGCATCCCCTGGGCCGCGCGTCAATGTGAAGGGTGCACCTTGCTCTACGGCTTCAGGTGCCGCCACGCGGATGGGCCGGGGACCGAGAGGCCGGACGGCCATGGTTGCGAACGATTCGAGGCGGGCGAGGAGTGACCACAGACCCGCAGCCATCAATGGCTTGCAAGTATCTCGCGGACCGGCTATGGCTGCTGGGTCACAGCTCCGCCAAAATATTGACGGGTCCTTCCTGGGGATCGTAATCGCGAGGGTGTTCGCGCCCCGACGGTCGGCCACTTGTAACTATCCGATTTTCCGGACTTCCTGCCTATTGAGAGGCTGAATGGGGGTAAAAATGGATTTTAATAAACTAAATCAGCGTCAATTGGCTTCAGCGCTTGGCAAAACCGATCGGGCAATTCGGGATTGGGGTTGTCCGCGCAATAAAGATCGAACGTATTCCTTGCCTGCCGTTATCGCCTGGATGGTCGAGCAGGCAGAGGACCGTGCGGGCTCCAATCCCAAAGCGGTTTCCGGCGGGAAATGGCTCGATGAATACAGGCGAGAGCGCTACCTCCTTACAAGAATGGAACGGGAGCAGGCCGAGGGCGAGTTGCTTTGCCGGAATGAGGTTGCCACGTTATGGGCCTCCCGAGTGTGTGAAATAACTTCCGGCTTGCAAGGGCTCATCGACCGGCTTCCTCCTCTCCTTCTCGGTAAGGACCGGGCGGCTATGCGGGAGATTATCCACGAGGAAATTTGGCGGCTCAGAGATCGATATGCACGGTCGGGGAAGCACTGCGAATCCCCGGAAACGTCAACGCTAAGGCCGATTGAGGCCGGAAAGAGGTAAATCATGATTGTGGAACCTGGAATGACGTACAAAACCGCACTGGCGCTGGCGAAAGCGGAGGGAAAACAAGGGCTTGAGCAGGAGCGCGACAAGCTGGAAATCGAGAAAAAGAAGTTGGCCGAGAAGGAAAAAGACCTTGAGCAGCGCGAGAAGGAGGCGGGGGGCGGGAAATCTGGTCAGACCGACGAAAGGGGGCCGGACGATCAGCCCACCAAGGGCGGCGAGGGTCAGCCTCAAGGCAGCAGCGCTTTGAAGAATTACGCCCTCATGGAAACTGCTCGCCACTATTTGCGAGGCGATCAAGCCGCGCTGGCGGGCATTCCTACAGCGAACGAAAGCCCGCTGACGGCAGATGCTCGGAAAATTGCACTCTCAACCTACACACGAAAGGAAGGTAAATAAACATGAACATTCAGGAAGTTATGAGTGACCCCGTGGTAACGGTCGAGAAGCTGGCCGAGGCTTATGTTGCGGTGGAAAGCCGCCTTTCCGGGCTTCGGGAGTTGGAAGCCGAGAGACGGTCGAAAGTTCTGGACCTTCAGGAGGCGGCGCTCTTCGACGAAA
>CALFXO010000146.1 GCA_937958025.1 uncultured Syntrophobacteraceae bacterium | reverse complement strand
TGGGAGAGTAGGGCCCTGCCGTCCCAATCCTTATAAGCAAGAAGCCCCCATGGACAACGTCCATGGGGGCTTCTTGCTTTCGTCATGTAGCCACTAAACGTCTTGCCTCACAGAACTTCACGCCGGGGGCGAAAGGTCCTGGTAATGAGCTGAAACGCAGGGAGATCAACGTCGATCATCTTGTCTTCCGCAAGGATTGCCAGCAGGCCAGCGGTATGTTCCAATTCTTTGGTGTTGCCGGGCCAGGAATGTCGCTCGAGAGTCTTCAATGCTCGAGGAGAAAACGTCTGCTCTCGGCCATACTCCCTGGCTGCTTTTTGAAGAAAGATGTCCACCAGCACGGAAATATCCTCCTTCCTTTCTCTTAGCGGAGGGATATGAATAGGAAAGACATTCAGGCGATAGTAAAGGTCTTCGCGAAAGCCCCCCTCTCCCACGTTCAAGGCCAAGTCCTGATTTACAGCCGTTATCACCCTGACAGTCTCATTTTGCTTCCTCTTGCCTTCTCTCCCCTCGCAACCTTTCTCCTTGAGAAGGCTAAGCAACCTTGCCTGCAAAGCAGTTGGAAGACTGGCAACTTCATCCAGGAATATAGAGCCGCCCATCGCTTTATCAAACCCTGAGGTGAGTTCTGAATCCAACAGGTCCTGGGAGGCCACCGAGCAATTCAACTTGACGAAAGGGCCGTCGACTCGGCGACTCAGTTGATGGATTGAGCGAGCCGTCAGAGGCTTTTCGGTTCCTGGTTCGCCAATTACTATCACCGAAGAATTGCTTTGCGCCACTGTCTCAATCAGTTCTTGAATCTTGACCATTGGCTTACTTTTACATACCATAACGAAGTTATTGTAGCCTTCCGAGACTTCCCGTAGGAGCGCCCTGTTTCGGTTTCGCAGATCCCTCTCTTTCTCCTTCACTTTCCTGCTGAGCAATATGAAATTGGAAATGAACTCTGCGACAATGGTTAAAAATCGAATGCCTTCGGAGAGGGCGACCTCCGGGCTAAAGAGGGCGTCCGCGCAAACCACCCCGCACAGGGCATCGGAGTGAATGAAGGGAGCCCCAAGAAGGGCAATGTCGTGTCTCTCCATAGCATCCGGTCTCACTCCACTGTTCAATACGAGAGGCTTAGTTCTATCGTTTTGCAGGATAAATGGCTCCCTGGAATCAAAAATGCTACTTAAAGCTTCCTTGTCAAGAGACTGCATAATTCGCTTTTTTTCAAGTGCTCTTAAGCCAAAACATGCCTCGAGTTCGAGGTTTCCTGCCTTATCGTCGGCAACTGCAATTATTCCGCGTTTCACCGCGAGATGCTTCGAGAGGATCTCGAAGACACGATCAAGAGGATTCTGCGCGTCTAAAAGCTGGCCAACGACTTTACCCATCTCGGACAAGACGCTTAGCTCGGCCCTATAGAGGTGTGATCGCGTTGGCATAATAGCCCTTCTTGAAATGATGGACGTCTGGTCCTGGCCCGTTGATCGCAAAATAGAGCCAGCAAGGAACGCTATGCGCTAAATAGGATGCCGCCAGTGGACTGGAAGGTTCCAGTTCTTATGGAAAGGACTTCCGACTCCTTGAAGATTGGTTATTTTGTAAGGAAAATGCTCCGATCAGGAGTTTGGGGGAAGGTCGCCCCGAATGGTTCTCCTTTCGGGGCGCCTGGGTCAAAGACCATTTCGGGCGGAGCGTTTTTCTGCATATATCCAGACTCTTTTTGCATGTTCTCCGCTCAGGTCGAGATGTATCATTGCGGATTGTTTGCAGTGCTGAACGGTCCGAAACCGGCGTGGCTGGTTGCTCCGGCAAAATCCGGATACGCGCTCTCGCCGTGTTCACCGACATCCAGACCTTCAACTTCTTCTTCTTCGGTGACCCTAAGGCCAATAGTCGCTTTAAGAATCCTGAAGAGAATATATGCGGTTGAGAAAGTCCATACGAAGGCCGTTAGGCATCCGAGGGCCTGTACGCCGAGTTGGGAAAGAGTGAATCCCTCTATGTTGAAAATGGCTGCTGCGAGCGTGCCCCAGACGCCGTTGACCGCATGTACGGAAACGGCTCCAACGGGATCGTCCACTCCGACGCGGTCAATGGTAAGCACTGCCGCCACGACCAGGACGCCAGCGATAAGCCCTATGATAATCGAGCTTGTAGGTGAAACATTGTTGCAGGGGGCGGTGATGGCGACCAGACCAGCAAGCGCGCCGTTGAGGGCCATTGCAAGGTCAGGCTTTTTAGCGATGAGCCAGATGGCGACCAATGCGGAGATGGAACCCGCCGCCGCCGCAAGGTTAGTGTTGACGAATATCATCGCAATATCTTTAGTGCCAGCTGTGGTTGAACCGGGATTGAAACCGAACCATCCGAGCCAGAGGATGAAGACTCCAACTGCCGCCAACGGAAGATTATGACCAGGAATGGCTCTCGGACGCCCCTTGGAATCGTACTTGCCAATACGGGGTCCAAGTACGATAGCGCCAGCCAAGGCTGCCCATCCGCCTACGGAATGCACCACCGTGGAGCCAGCAAAATCGATGAAGCCCAATTTTTCGAGCCATCCACCCCCGTGATAGAGTCCACCCCACGCCCAGCAGCCCATCATTGGATAGATGAATGCACTGATGAAGAAGCTGTAAATAAGATACGATACGAATTTTGTACGCTCGGCCATCGCGCCGGAGACGATAGTGGCCGCTGTCGCAGCAAAAACCACCTGAAACATCCAGAAGGCAAGCACCCAGGGATCCTCGCCTGGCTTGAAGTCAGATAGAAAAAATCCGGAGGTTCCAAACCAACCGGTCGTGGTCGCTCCAAACATCAGGCCAAAGCCAATGGCCCAAAAGGCGATGCTGCCGAAGCAGAAATCCATTAGGTTCTTCATCATGATGTTGACAGAGTTCTTTGCCCGCGTAAATCCAGCTTCAACGCAAGCAAATCCCGCCTGCATGAAGAAAACCAGTGCTGCCGCCACGAGGGTCCAGACATAATCAAGGTGCTTCTGAACGTCAGCCGCGGTTGGCTCGTCATCCGCCCATCCCAGGATTGGACACAAAGTAGCAACAAGAACGGCTATAAACAAAATCGTCTTTCGATTGACCTTCATCGCCATTTCTCCTCTTTCTCATTCCTTTGATCAGTATGTTGTGCGGTTGATTCATCAAGGCTAAAGCGCTTCCGATCCCGTTTCACCGGTTCGGATGCGCATTACATCCTCGATCTGAGAAACAAAAATCTTTCCATCCCCGATCTTTCCGGTATACGCGCTTTTCTGTATGGTTGCGATTACCTCTTGCAGCCTCTCACGCGGTATTACAGCAGTTATCATCACTTTTGGGACGAAATCGACCCGATATTCCGCTCCCCGGTACAATTCGACATGGCCTTTCTGCCTACCGAACCCCTTCACTTCAGTCACTGTCATGCCTTGCACGCCGATGCCAACGAGGGCTTCCTGGACTTCGGAAAGTCTAAACGGTTTAATTATCGCTTCGACCTTGACCATTCCCTTCCTCCTGAAATCACTAGAACACGTTAACGATGGAAAGCATGATGTAGCTATGATTGATAGTCTAGGTAGATTAACAAGAGACGTGCCATGTATTATGTGCTTATGTTAACTAATAGATAATATAGATATAGTTATGGATTAATCAATTACAACTTATGTAAAATTTAAACAATAATGTTCCGTACAGACTAGAGAAGCACTGACCTTAAACCTTTTTGTTATCAATTAGCGTGATTAGTGGGTTTTTGTGGATTATTGGAGGGGAGAGCCAATGAGCCATAGAATTCAGTTCTGGAGAGATCACCCAGGATGCGAGCCGTTTGGGGCAAGATAAATCACAACGGTCTTCTCTTGTGTAAATCAACTCCATTGAGCCGCGACTTTCTACTCCCTTATCGAAACCGCAAAGGCCTGCGGGCTTGAGCCCTACCGGATATCTTGGCCATCTCTTCGAGAAGTTCCCCTAGGGTCGGTGAGAAGTGGACTACAGAGCGTTTCTCCCTCAACACCTCACGCTCGAACTGCTTCCGCAGTTTATGGTCACGGTGTGGTGGACCGGGGGCCCCTATCTTAAACTTCAAATTTTCACCCGACTCCTCAGCTTGCTTGAGCATTATCTCAGAGCTTCAAAGCTCTGTGCATAGATGGGGTTTGCCGAATGGACAAGGCAAGTTCCACAATCCGTCGTTTTGCTGGCAGAAACGAGGCGCTGATGTTTGTCCTTTTCCCGGGCGAGTCGGCGACGCCCTTTCTTCAAAAAGCCAAAATGAGAATTGCTGTTTTCCTTGACACCAAAGGCACGGACAGATTATAGTCCCTTTCACTTCGCCGGAGTGGTGAAACCGGTAGACGCGCTGGACTCAAAATCCAGTGAGGGCAACCTCGTGTCGGTTCGATTCCGACCTCCGGCATACTGGAAAAACTAACGGGTTATGGCAAAGCGCCGTGACCCGTTTTTCCTTTTCTCTCGCTGAGTCCCTACTCCTTGGGCGCATATTTGGCAAAACACCCGCTTGCCCGCCCCCCCTTGCAACCGTCTCCCATGGATTGCGATAGACCAATCGCCTTTTTCCATCATCCTCGTCGAGGATTGAAGATGTCGTTTCCCCGGGAGCGGCGTCCTTCCGCAACGTTGCGCCAGTCCCGACAGGACGCCGCTCCCGCGGCGGCATGGGCCTCCCGGATCAAAACACTCGAGCAAGCCTTGCCGGATGTAAATCATCCCATCTTTCTATGGCATGCATAGTCAAGCGGATAGTACAGGAATGTACTAATGCCGACCATGTGTACGAGCGTGCACCATATAGAATACCCTTCCTTCACGAATTTTCTTGATGCCTCTTGCATTATGTTTTAAGTAACATAATAATTATACACTGAAAGTTCCCTCCAGAAGTTGAGTAACATTGGGTAAAAACTGATAATTCTTCTATGGCACATGGATTGCTCTCCTATTTATCACCTTCTGCTGACAAAGGAGAAAACCATGAATGAAGGAAATGAAAACGTGAAGGTTATCATCAGCGACACAACGCTGAGAGACGGGGAGCAGACGGCTGGCGTTGCCTTTTCCTTGGATGAGCGTTTGGCCATAGCGCGCTGCCTGGACGAGGCGGGAGCGCAGGAGCTTGAAGTGGGGATTCCCGCCATGGGTCCCCAGGAGCAGGAGGAAATCCGCGCCTTGGTCGAATTGGGGCTTGATGCGCGGCTGGTGGTCTGGTGCCGGATGCTCGATGAAGATCTGCACGCGGCGCGCCAATGTGGCATCAGCATTATCAACCTCTCCATATCGGTGTCGGATCAGCAGATAACGAACAAATTGCGCCGGGACCGTGCGTGGGTGCTCCGGCAGATCGATGTCATGACCGGCAAGGCGCGCGATATGGGGTTTGACGTCTGCATCGGCGGCGAAGACAGTTCGAGGGCCGATCCCGATTACTTGCTCCATGTGCTGGAAGCGGCCGAACAGGCTGGAGCTCGGCGCTTCCGTTTCGCCGACACCATGGGGCGGCTCGATCCATTCGCTTCTTTCGACATATTCAAGCGGCTGAGGGCCGCCAGTTCGCTGGAACTCGAGATACACGCCCACAACGACCTCGGCCTGGCCACCGCCAACACTCTCGCCGCCATACGCGGAGGGGCGTCCCATGCGAACACGACCGTGAACGGGCTTGGAGAGCGCGCGGGGAACGCCCCCCTCGAAGAGGTCGTTATGGCGCTGCACCATTTATACGGGATCGATTGCGGGATATCGCCGGGCCGTCTTGTGGAGGCATCCAAGCTGGTGGCGCAAGCCTCGGGGAGGCCGGTTCCTCTCAATAAGTCCATCGTCGGCGAGGGAGTTTTCACGCACGAGTCAGGCATACACGTAAGCGGAATATTACGCGACCCCGTCAATTACCAGACCATAGATCCCTGCGAGCTCGGCCGGTCCCACCATCTCGTGCTCGGAAAACATTCGGGGGCCGCCGCGATCCGGTGGGCGTACCGGCAGCGTGGCATCGAGATCCGGGAGGAGACCGCTCGATCGATCCTGCCTTTGCTTCGGGAATACACCGCCAGGACAAAGCGCATTCCGGAGGAAAAAGATCTTATCCAGTTTCTTGCCAAAGTGGGTGAAGGGCCGTCCGGCGCTGGCTCAAAAGCCGTATGAGAATACGCGCAGGCGTTTCGGGAAAATCCGTCAGAGGTCGAAGGCGGAAAAAGGATTCTCATCATGAAGATCCGCTTGGATTACGTCACCAACAGCAGTTCGGTCAGTTTCATCATCTTCATGGATTCCGACATGGCGGAGTTTTTTAATAAGAAAAACAAGGACTTTTCAGATAACCCAACCAAACGCCGGGTCTACGGGCTCTTGCACGACGACGTCGAGGCGACCGGGGCCAAAGCCACGGTCTGTGGAGAAGAAATCCTCGTCAAAGCGCGCCACTTCGAGAAAAAGATTGCCCTGCTTCGCAAGACTGTCGGGGACCATGTCCTTACCATCCGGGCGTTCCGCCCTGCTCTTCGGAAGTCAGATGAATTCAGCATTCTTCAACCAGGTATGAAAGGAGCAACACAATGTCTCTCGTCATGATTCGATCCGTTGTCCGCCCCGAAAGGGCCGATCAAGTGCTGGACGCCCTGATGCAAAACGGATTTCCGGCGGTGACCAAATTCCCCGTGGCGGGGCGCGGCAAGCAGCGGGGGATCAAGATCGGCGACGTCACCTATGACGAACTGCCAAAGCTCATGATTATGGCCGTTGTCTCGGAAAAAGACAAAGACTTGGTGGTGGCGACTATCCTCGAAAGCGCCCGCACGGGGGAGCGCGGCAATTTTGGCGATGGAAAGATCTTCGTGTCCTCCGTAGACGAGATGTACACGATAAGCTCGGGCGATCAGGAAACCGAAGTGGGCGGCATCGAGGAGGACCAATCATGAAAGAGGTCGTCGCTATCATCCGTTTGAACATGATGAACAAAACCAAGGATGCTCTTCTTGACGTCGGGGTCCCGGCGTTCAACGCGCGGGACGTCCTCGGCAGGGGTCGGGGATTGAAATCCTTTTCGGTCCAGTCAGGCGACGGAGAGGGACCGTTGCTCGCCACCCTGCGCGAATCGGAGAGCAAACTGGAAGCCGGCCGTTTCTTTGCGAAACGCATGTTGACCGTGGTTGTTCCCAACGAAAAAGTGGAGCAGGTGGTGAAGGCCATTATCAAAGTCAATCAAACCGGCAATCCTGGCGATGGCAAGATCTTCGTGCTTGATCTTGGCGATGCGGTTAGGGTGCGCACGGGAGAGTCGGGGGACGTCGCCATAAGCTGATTCGTGGCTGGCGAATAGCGACCTCCTGCGTGCGTTGAGTTTGTCCATTGGGGTCATCTGCAGCAACAACCGGCGGCGGCCTCAGTGGACTTGAGCGGTTGCAAGCAAATACAAGTTTCAGCGGAAGAGGCAAGATACATTATGTGCGACAACAACCATACAAATCCGCTGGTCAAGGAATGCAACGCCGGGGTGTGCAGGGGGCGGATCGTGCCACTGCTCGTCCGAATGGGACGCGCCATATCGGATGACAATGACCTGTCCCTGGCCCTCGACTGCCTTCTGGATTACATGAGCGAGCAGATGGGGGTGCTTCGGGCCATGATAAACCTGCACCATCGTGAGACGGGCAGGATATTCATCCACAAGAGCATCGGTCTCACTGAAGAGGAGCAGGCAAGAGGCGTCTATTTTCCGGGGGAAGGCATAACCGGGAAGGTCGTTGAGACGGCCCAGCCCATCATCGTCTTGCGCATCGGGGATGAACCCGATTTTCTCAACCGCACAGGGAGCCTTTCCAGGGACTCGGACCGCGAACTCTCCTTCGTGTGCGTTCCCATACTTCGGGGCAAGAAAGTTCTTGGGACCATTAGCCTGGAGCGTTTGTACGACAATGAAAGGCTCCTGAACAAACATGTGGACGCCCTCGTTGCGGCGTCCTACATGCTTGCCCAGGCGGTTGAGCTCTATCTGGTGGAAAACGTGGACAAGGTGCTCTGGGAAAACCAGACGCGCAAGCTCATGGGAGAACTGAAAGCCCGCTTCAAGCCTTCTAACATCATCGGTTCGTCCAAGGCCATGATGGAGGTCTACGCTCTCCTCAACAAGGTCGCCCAAACCAAGGCAACAGTCCTGTTGCTCGGGGAATCCGGGGTTGGCAAGGAGATGATAGCGAACGCCATCCACTACGGAGGGTCCAACCCCGATGGCCCTCTGGTGAAATTCAACTGCGCCGCCCTGCCCGAAAGCCTTGTCGAAAGCGAGTTGTTCGGCCACGAGAAAGGCTCCTTCACGGGAGCCACGCAACTGCGCAGGGGAAGGTTTGAAGAGGCCGACGGAGGCACCATCTTCCTGGACGAGGTGGGGGAGCTTTCTCTCGGCGTGCAGGCGAAACTCCTGCGGGCGCTCCAGGAGAAATCTTTCGAGCGCGTCGGCGGCAACAAACCCGTAACGGTCAATATCCGGGTGATAGCTGCGACGAATAAGGACCTTCATGACATGGTCATAAATGGGACCTTCCGGCAGGACCTCTATTACCGGCTCAACGTCTTCCCCATAATGATTCCTCCACTACGGGAACGAGGGAGCGACATCATCACTCTGGCCGAGCATTTCGTGGCCCGGTTTGCGGAAGAGGCTGGCAAGAAGATCACCAGGATAGCGACTCCGGCGCTCAACATGCTGATGAACTACGACTGGCCGGGAAATGTCCGGGAGCTCGAAAACGTGATCCTGCGGGCGGTCATCCTCACGGAGGACGACGTCATCCACGGCTACAACCTGCCGCTCTCCCTCCAGACCCCGGTGTTTTCGGGGGCCGATATCCGAAACGGCCTCGAAGCCAAGCTTGCGGCGATCGAGTACGAGATGCTGGTGGAAGCCCTCCGCACCCACAGAGGCAACACGACGGATGCAGCGCGCGAGCTTGGGATCACCCGGCGCACGATGGGGCTTCGCATGAAAAAATACGACCTCAACTTCAAACAGTTCCGCAGGGAAAGCGGCGGCCCTTTGAACCTCAGGGCGCAGGAGTCGGCGTACCTGGCAAGCGGCGCGATGTGGCGCGGCTCGGTGATGGCCGCTCAGTGAGCGACGCAGGCGGCCTCCTTTGCCGGCCGAAGGACGTGTTCGCCGTTCACTCGGGGGCGTTAGGGTCGCCCCGGCGCTCCAGGAGGAGATTCGCGGCTTCAAAGATCAGGTCGAGGGTCCCTCGGTAGCCTACGCTTACCTTATGCGCCGCGCCGACGCGGTCGGAGATGGGCATTCCCGCGCGGAGAAGCGGAGCGCCGAGACGCCTCGACGCATGACGCGCGCCGGAAGGAGCGACGAGCAGGTCCGCGCCCTCCGCGCCGCGTTCGAAGTCCCCCAAGTCCCCGACAATTACTTTCAGGGCCGGAACGCGCCACAGTACGGGGTTGTCGGTGGTGGAGACGGCCACGCCAATGGCGGCCCCCATCTCGGAGAGCCAGGAGCACAGCCCCAAAAGGTGGTCCGGGTCGCCCGCGACGGCGGCCCTCGCTCCGCAGAAGGCCGGGTAAGCCGTCAGCATTGCGTCCACCAGCCGGGAGCGCTGCCGCTTGAGTCTGTTGGGAGCTTCGGCGCCGGAGACGTCGGCAAGCAATGCCATGAAGTCGTCGCAGGGACCCAGGCCGACGAGCCGGTCGAACACCCGGAAGGGGACGCCAGCGCGCTTTTCGATGCATTCCGCCGTGGGGCGCATGTGCTCGCCAATGGCTATGGTAAGGACTGACGCGCCCATCCTCCGGATGTCGGCGAGCGGGACGCCGCACACTCCCCCGTCGCCGGTTCGCGAGCGGGCGGCGTTTCCGAATCCGCCGGAAATGTCCGGGAGCACAACCGCGTCCAGTCCGAAGGCATCGAGCGCCTCCCTCACCTCCTCCACGTCGCCGGGAGTGAGATGGGCGCCCGCAAGGACGTTGACCTGCCTCGCACACTTCCGGCCCGCCGGTTGGACAAACCTTGCCGCGATGCCGCAAGCCGCCGCGCTCCACCCGTCCTGATACGCGCCGGAGAAATCCGGGCAGGGAGTGAAGACAGCCTCCATGGCGGCAAGGGCCGGGTGGGAGCGCCGGTTGCCGCGCCAGATTTTCCGAAGCAGGCCCTCCACGTCATCCCCCTTCGCTTCTCCAAGCCCCGCGCCGAGAAGACCGGCGAGCTCGGGCGCGGAGCGCTCGTGGAGCGCGAGCAACGCCGCTTCAAGCTCTCCCCTGTCGCCAAGCGCGAGAGACGCTTCATCCAACGCGAGCGTCTCGATGGGGACCGGCCGCCCGTAGTGGCGGACCAGAAGCGCCATGCCGACCGCCGCGCACCCGCGCGCGCCGAGCATGAGGGGCGCTCCCCGCCGCACGCCGAGGAAGGCCATGGCGGCGCCCAAGGGCTGGCTGATCTTGAACGGTTCGGTCTGAAAGGTGCGTTCCGGGTGTTTTATGCGCCCCATGCCAAGCCCCCCTCTTCCGGCGGTCGGTTGGACCGCCTGTTCCAGGGCGCGGGGGCAAACGCCTGCTCGAAGACCGGGTTCGCGCAGGCCGCGTCGATGGCCTCGGCAAGCCTCGCCATCCCCTCGTAGCCGCTCAACGCGCCCAGCCGGTGGTGGTTGACTTCCACCCAGGGAACACCGGCCATCGCGGCGACCGGTTGCAACCCGCAGCCGGAAAGCACGACGTCCACCCCCCGGTCCGACAAAAGCGATTCCACGGTCCGGGCGGAGGCGTCGTCGCAGAGGACGCCCGAGGGGCCCATGGCTTCGGCGGTTTTTCGCCGGTCGGCGGCGGTCGATTTGTGCATGGAGCTGCCGACAACCGTAATCCCCAGCTCCTGGAGGACGGAAACGAGCGACCAGCTTTTCACGCCGCCAGTCGCGAGGAGCGCCCGTTTGCCCTCGAGTCGCTTGCGGCAACCGGAGAGGCGGTCCCATACTTTCTTCTCTTCTCGGCCTGTCAAGGCTTCCGCCCGGGCGGGCAGGTCCGGCGGTCCGCCACGCTCGGCCAGCAAGGCGGCTATCCCCCGAAGGGTATTGGAAGTGTTGGATATTCCGTAAAAGCTTCCTTCGATGAAGGGGATGCCGAAGCGCTCCCGCATGTGCGAGGCGAGGCCCGGCAACGCCCGCGAGCAAAGGGAAATGGCCGCTCCGGCGCGGTGGGACGATGCGATGTCCTCGTAGCGCCCGTCGCCGGGAATGCTCGCGAGAACGCGAACGGCGATGCCTCCGAGCAGCGCGCGAACGGCGTTCAGCTCTCCCGCGACGTTGTATTCGCCTATTATGTTGACGTCGGCGCTTGTCGTAAACTCCGGCTCCCGGCTCCCGACCACCCGGTCGAGCAGGAGCCTGCCCGCGAATTCGTTCCCCTGGACGTTGTCGCCGGAGAACCCCGGAGCGTCCACGGCGATGACCGGCCTGCCGCAACGGAGGCTCTCCGCCTTGCAGACGGCGGAGATGTCGTCCCCGATCATGGCGGGCAGGCAGGTCTGGTAGACGAATATCGCGGTGGGGGCGCATTGCGCGGCTATCTCCCGGATGGCGCGCCGGAGCTTGTCCGCTCCCCCGAAAATGACGTCCATTTCGCCCATATCGGTAATGAACGTGGAGCGATGGATAGTCGGCCCCGAGGAGCAGGTTGGACGGGATTCCCACGAATGCCCCTGGCAGGTGATGGGGCCATGCACCAGATGCGCGGCGTCCGTGATGGGCTGAAGCGCGAGCTTCGCTCCCCGGAAAGCGCATCCTCCGTTATGCGGGGCGCCGCGCCCGGCGCCCGGAAACAGTTCAGGGGAAGGGCGGCCGCAAGGCGGCTCTTCCAGCAATGCGAGTTTCTCCATTATGGCGCTCCGTTGCATTTCCATGACGGCATCTCCTCCCCGGCGTCCCGCGCCTCAGTTGTTGTAGAGCCTGCGCCTCACTCCATCCGGCCCGAGCCCGGCCACAAGCTTCCCGGCCTGCTCGTCCGAAAGGGCGCAACGATAAAACCGCAAGTAAAAATCCTTCACCTCGGCGACCAGATCCAGATCCTCGAAGAGGTCCGGATGGAGCTTCTTCGCGAGCCATTCCATGAGCAGGACGCCCTCGAGCCCCCCGTCCCAGTAAAACACGCCGCTCGGACACGGCTGAACGCCGCCGGTTTTCACCGCGTTGGTGTTGCTCCAGCGGCTGTCCTTCAACACCATGTCCACGGGATAACGCCTCCCGACCAGCACGAAGTCCGGGTTCCACTCGATGATCTTCTCCATGGACACCGGCCCCTTGACCGCCAGCGTATCGTTTTTCACCACCATGTCGCCTCCGGCCAGCTCCCCATACCAGAAGGTGTCGCCACTCACGCCCTGGGTGTGGTTGCTGGTCGGCCCGCGCAGGTAAAATACGCGCGGGCGCCGGTTTTCGGGGATCGGACCGGTGCGGGCTGTCACATATCGCACTCTCGCATCGAAATAGTCGCACCACGCCTTCGCCTGAAGGAGCGCTTCGCCGCCCATGACTTCCCCGTAAAGGAGCACCGAGCGCCTGGTTTCCTCGACAAATCCGGCGATGTCGCGCGCACGCTTCCCCTGCGGCTGGGACACGACGCCGGGGACGTCTATGGAGGCGAGCTTCTTTGCCGTCCGCTTGGCGTCGTAGGCGAAGAAAGCGACGTCCGCGCCGCTCTCGAGGAGATCTTCGAGGTTTGGCTCCCCCTCGATCTTGGGAATCCGCTCGAGGTTCGGGTCCGCGACAGGCATCCAGGGCGCGTCGGTGAAGTACATCATGACCGCCCTGTCGCTCACGCCGAGCATCAGGAGCTTCTGGTAGCAAAGGACATCGAGGCAGGCGGCCTTCCTGACTTCCGCCGGAATTTCCACCGTGCGCCCGGCCATGTCCACGACCTTTACGGTGGGCTTGGAAAGGGCGTTCGCGCGGCCCTGCCCGCTCTTTGCGGTCGTGAGGAAGCGGATGGGCGCCGCCAGCAGGACGGCCAGGACAACCAGCGTGATGAGTGCGCATCGATTCACGGCGAAATCCTCAGGCGCGTCGGCCGTCAGTCGATTTATGGCAATGCGCCGGGTCGCCCCACGCGACTGGCAGGCAAACCATGGCGGCGCCGCCGTCCCCAGCCGCCAGCCTGAGCATGCGGGAGGCAACCCCGTAGGTCGCTTTCAGGTACGCTTCCGTGACCACCGTTTCCGGGGCTCCGACGGCAAAAGCCCCCTTGCGGTCGATGGCAACGGCCTTGGTCCCGTAGACCAGGGCGTGGTTGGGATCGTGGGTTGTCATGAGGACGCCGAGCCCTTCGTCGCGCGCGAGGCTTCGGATATGCTCGAGCACCATCAACTGGTTGCCGAAGTCGAGGTTGGAAGTGGGCTCGTCCATGATGAGGATCTCCGGCTCCTGGGCAAGCGCGCGGGCTATCAGGACGAGCTGGCGCTCCCCTCCGGAAAGCTCGGTGTAGGCGCGATCGGCGAGCTGTCCGATGGTGAGCCTCTCGAGCGCCTCCCCGGCGGCGTCCACGTCGCGACCCGTGGGAGATCCGAACGCGTCCACGCGGGAAATCCTCCCCATCACCACCACGTCGCGCACCGTGAATGGAAACGGCGGGGTGTGCGCCTGGGGGACGTAGCCCACGACGGAAGCGAAGCGCCTGCGACTCCACGCGGCCGCGTCTTCGCCGTGGATGCGCATGCGCCCTTCACGGAGGGGGATGAGCCGAAGGAGCGCCTTGAAAAGCGTGGTTTTGCCCGCCCCGTTGGGACCGAGGAGACAGAGAACGTCGCCGTGGTCCATGGCGAAGGTCACCCCTTCGGCGACGATCCTGTCGCCGTAGCCGCAGGATGCTTCAAAGACTTCGAGAAGCGCCGGGCGTCGATCGTCCATGGCGTCTCACCCCCATCCCTTGCGCAGGTTGGATAACAGGTAAATGAAAAAAGGCGCGCCAATAAGCGAGGTCAATATTCCGAGGGGCATTTCCGCGATGAAAAGCGTCCGGACGAGATCGTCCACGACGAGCAGGAAAAGCGCTCCGACGAGCATGCAGGCGGGCAGCAGGACCCTGTAGTTGGGGCCGACCAGCAGGCGGGCGAGGTGCGGCGCGACGAGGCCCACCAGACCGATGACCCCGCTGATGGCGACGGCGGAAGCCGTCATGAGCGTCGCTCCGGCGATGACGGCAAAACGCACGCGGCGGACGTTCACCCCCATGGCGTAGGCCTCCTCATCGCCGAACGAAAGGACGTTCAGCCGCCAGCGCACCGAATGCACCAGCAGGAGGCCGGCGAGGATCGGGACCGACACCAGCGAGACGTCGCCCGCGCTCACCGAGGACAGGCTGCCCATCAGCCAGAATGTTATGGCGGGCAGGATGTTGTAGGGGTCGGCGGTGAACTTGACGAGCGATATGAAAGCCGAAAACACCGCGCCGATAATCATCCCGGAAAGGACGAGGATCAGTACGGCCTCCCCCCCGGCGCGGGCGCGCCACGACCCGATGATGTAGGCGGCGCCGACCGCGATCATCCCGAAAGTGAAGGCCATCGCCTGGATGACGACCGGTTCGAGGGAATAAAGGATAGCCATGGCGGCCCCGAGCCCCGCTCCGGTGGACACCCCGAGGATGTCCGGCGAAACCAGCGGGTTCCTGAAAATCCCCTGGAACGCGGCCCCGGATGTGGAGAGGGCCGCGCCGACCAGCATGGCCGCCGCGATCCTCGGGAGGCGCACCGACAGGATGACTATTTCGGCGTCTCGGGATAAACTGGCGTCAAGGGGCCATATCCCGCCGAGGAGGACTTTCAGCACCAGGCCGGGCGGCATGATGCGCCGCCCAAGCATGAGAGAGAAGACGAACATGAGCGCGAGGAGCGAGGCCATCATGCAGAGGATGGTCTTCTCGCGGGGGGCGAAGCCGCCCGGCGCGGCGCGTCCGGCGGTTTTGCCCGCTTCGGCGGGGGACGCGGGACGGGACTTCACCCACGAATGGACGCCCCAGCGAAGCCTTTCAATAATTTGAACATGAGGGACGGCTAACACTGCGTTATCTCTCCATTTCATCGGGGGCGGCCTACCAGTCGGCCCTGAGCGCGAGCGTGATGGTGCGCGGCTCGCCGAGGAAAAGGCCGTCTCCGCTGCGGTAGTAGGACCAGTAGTCCGTATCGAAGACATTTTTCACGTAGAGGTTGACGGAAAGGGCGTGGCCGCCGAGCGTCGTCCGGTAGCGCAGCCCGGCGTCGAAGGTCGTGGAATCGTCCATGTAATAAACGTTCTTGGAATCCACGGGGCGCTTGCCGTTGTAAAACACGCCGGCGGAGGCAGTGAATTCCCTCGCGAAGGGCAGGATATACTCCAGGTAGAGGCGGGCCTGCTGTTCGGGGACATTCACGGGCGTCTTGCCCTCGATGCTGGAATCGTTGGATTTTTCGACCGAGGCGTCCAGGAAGGTGACTCCTCCAACCACGTTCAGGTCCTCCGAAAGCTTCCCCGTCGCGGTGAATTCGACGCCCTTGTGCACTTCGCGGCCGTCCTGCTTGTAGACGAGGTCGCTCGGGTCGGTGTATTCGTTCACCTTGTCGATGTAGAAGAGCGCCGCCGCAAGGTCCATGCGCCCAAAGGTCGCCTTGGAGCCGACCTCGTACTGGCGGCTCACGCTGGGACCGAGCATCTCGCCCGCGTTCGCCACTGCTTTCCCGTTGTACGTGCTTGGCGCGGAGCCCCCGTTGGCGAGTCCCTCGATGTAGGAGGCGTACGTGGTGATGTTGGGGATGGGCTTGAACATCAGGGCGCAGCTCGGGGTGAGCCTGTGCTGCGAGTAGTTGCCGGCCGAGAGGGCCGAACCGCTTCCCCAGCGCCGGAGCTTGAGGGAGGCGTAATTGACGCCGACGAGAGCGGACCATGCGTCGCTGAACTCGATCCGGTCGCCCGCGAGCCAGCTATTGTAAAACTGCTCGTACCATACGTTGGTGGAGCCGATGGACAGCTCCGGGTCGTCATAGTCCACGGTGGAGTAAATGCTGGACGATCCGAGCGTCGTGGTTATGTCGTCGCCCCGAGTGTAGGTGAAATTTGTCCCGCTGTATCCGAAAGTCGCCTTGTGGCCGATGCCGAAGGTGGTGAAGTCGGCGTCCATGAGGGCGCACCCGGACCGGGTGATTTCTGTCTGGCGGGGGGTGGAGGTCGTCGTTTCGGTGTAGTTCCCGAGGGAATCCGTCAGGGTCGCGCTGACGTATTTGTAGTCGCGCCACATGTCGCCGTAGCGGAAGGCCGTCCGGAATGTGAAGACGTCGGTCAGCTTGGATTCGAGGGACGCGCCGCCAAGCGTCTTGCGCGAGTGGTTGTAGGTCCAGGACTGCCCGTACTGCGTCCCGGCGTCGAAAGACGACGCGGAGGGGACGCCTATGCCCTTGCTCGTGTTTATGTTGATGTAGGACTGGAGGCCGTCCACGGCGAAATACTGGTTCCAGAAGTCAGCGGTCAGCACGGTGTTCCGCGTAAGCTGATATTTCACCACGGCGGAGACGAAGTCGCGCTCGTGCGTGGAATCCTCGAGATATGCGTCGCCGCCTTCCTTGGAAGCGGTTAGGAGCATCGACAGCTTGCCGTCGGTGAACGGCAGCGGGCCGCCCACCTCGCCTCGCCCGTAGAAGACGCCGCCGTCGTAAACGCCCGTATCGGCGGATATCGCGAGCTGGGAGGGCGGCTGTTTGGTGACGTAATTGACGGAGCCGCCGAGCGAGGAAAATCCATAGAGGAAACTCGATAGTCCGTTCAGGACTTCGACCCGCTCCACGTTGTCGAGGGGAACGAAGGTGAAGCTGCGGTCCACCAGCCCGTCGCGTAAATCGCTCTGGTCCGCCGCCGTGAATCCCCGTATCATGATCCGCGACAGGGAGCTGTAGCCGCTGGTTTCCATGAGGGAGGAAACGGCCGGGTTGGTCTTGAGGGCTTCGTACTCCGTGTGGGCGGCCCGGTTCCGGATCATCTCGCCGGATGTGACGTTAATGGAATAAGGCGCGTCCCTCAGAGGAACGTCGCCGAGTGGCCCCACCGACGCATCGTCGTAGCGATATCCGCTTTCGGCGCTTCCGTCCTTCGCTTCCTCTTTTTTTCCGGTCACCTGGACGGCGGGAAGCTCCACGGCGGATTCGTCCGCGACCGCGGACTCCCGGTTTTCGACCGTCGCGGAAGGATCGTCGCCCCGTGCGACGCCTCCCGAAGCATGCAGCAATATTGCGCACAACGATATCATTTTGATAAAACGCCCTACAGTTCCGCTTTCCCGATTCGACATGGCCGCCCCCCTTACGCTCGAAGTCAGATTGAGATTGAGGTAATATGTTTTGTCAAGCATATATTGAGCAATAGCCATTCCAATCGAGTGCATGGGCTCTAATATTATTTCTAAAGGTCCTATATGCTTGCGAAATACTCTGGCTTGGAAGAGGCTTCCGCCTCGGTGTGCTCCAATGGGCCGGTGCACCATTGCGTACATTCTGGAAGAGGAAAAGACCTCCAGGAACAATCGGGAGCGATGCCGCGCGGCGAAGGAAGAGCGGGATGGAGGAAAGCGGGCCGGCGCTTGGCGACCGGCCCGGCGAGGCTGGAGCTTCTGTTATCAAGGTTGCACACTATTGCGCGTCGGGGTCGAAGTCCTCGCAGGTGCAGGCCGGGCAACGCGTCGCGGCGGTGCAGGAGCACCGGCGTTTCGTACACTGGGCGCGCGAATCGCCACCGGCGGCAGGAGCGGCCCCGGTTGTTTCGCACAAGGCGCACCGCACGGCGGGGCCTTCATTTTCGGTCGAGCATCTCGGGCAGATCCAGGATTGCATCATCATGGTCATCATCTCACTCCATGCCCATCACATTGCGGCGACATCAGGGTGTGCGGCGGCGAGAGCGAGGGATTCCGACGTCAATCGCTCCCCTTCCGCGTTAAGTTCTTCGAGGGAAGGGAACCCGAACCCGTCGGCGTCCCGGATGTACACAAGCGCTCCCACCAGCCTGCCCACCAACACCACGCCCCTGCCAAGGCCTTCCCGCCCGATGCCGACCATGGCCGACGTTCTGCGTCCGCTACGCCGCTCCACTTCCCTCGCCACCGCGCCAAAGAAGCATTCGATGCGCCTGACGGGGGGAAGAATCGAAGGGAACGCAAACGGAAGCATGACGGCTGAGCGGTCGTAGACATACCCCGCGAGCAGTTGTTCGGGGCTTTTCGAGTCCAGCCCGCCGAGCGCGTCCTGGGACCGGAGCGCCCGGAGGAGCGCCGAAAGGAACGGGGCGCTTGCATTCGCGCCCTCCATCGGCATGGCGGCGTCAGCACTCATTCGGGCTCTCCCGTCTGGAGCGTTTCGCCCGACATGGCGCGCCGCAGCCAAGGCGGAGGATTCCCGCGCAGCATGACCTGCAACCGTTCTATGAGGTCGCCTATCGGCTCCTGGTTTTGCAGCTTTGTGATGAACACCTTGGAGCGTATCAGCCCGAGGGCTTCTTCGCCGGTGACGGGCTTTGGCACGAAGACCACGGTGCAGCCCTTGAGGGCGGTCACCCTGGGGTTTTCCATTCCTCCGCCCTCGCCTCCGGAGAAATCTAGCGCCCGGTCTAGGACGGAGCTGTCCGGCATCACGTCGAATATCATGAAGTGCCTCGCTTTCATGAATTCCGCGTTGACCGTTTCCTTATCGTCGGTGGCGAAGGCCGCCCGGACCAATCTGTTGCTCATCTTGGAACCTCCATTATTTATTTCGGGTGAAATGCGCTTTGGACGGCAACCCGCCGCCGCGCTTACGTGGAACCAATCGCCCGGTCAGTAGTCCATGGGGATGGAACTCCAGACCTCCGATTCGAGCCGCAGGCCGAATTCGGGCAAGCCTTCCGCCGGGTTCGGACGGCGCACTTTCCATTGCGGGAGCGCATCCCGCGCGATCTTCCCGTTGTCCATGACCTCGCACGGAATAATGTAGAAATCGCCTTCTATCATAAGGTAGAAGTCCAGCGGAAATCGCCCCTTGTCGAGAAACCGCTCCCCCATGTCGATCTCGAGCAGCTCCGGGCCGAGCCGGAAGCGCGCCGTGCAGCACCGGAACCGGAAATGGCGGTTGAAGTAAAAAGGCTTGCGGAAGTGGAGGACGGATCCGTCCTCGTCGCTCAGGTAGCGCACTTCGGCCAGAATATCTTCGTAGTGCTGCGACAGCGCCGCCTCCACGTAGCTCTCCGGATGCGGCGAGCGCTTGAAGTTCATGTAAAGCGCCACAAATCCCGAGAGCAGTTCAAGCCCCTCGAAGCTTATGTGCAAAGAGAAGGAGAACGGATGTTCTATGTAGTTGATCTGGAAGACATGCTCCATGGACGCAAGCCGCGCGTCCACGGCGGAGACGCCCCGCCGGACGATCTTGAGAATCCGGTAAACCTGC
>CALFXO010000145.1 GCA_937958025.1 uncultured Syntrophobacteraceae bacterium | reverse complement strand
GGGCATCCTGAAAGAGGCGGGGCTGTCGGTGGGAGTTATCGGCACTCTCTCTTACCGCTGGGACGGGGTGAACCAGAGGGCCTCGATGACGACTCCCGAGTCCCTGGACCTTCAGAGGCTTTTCCATGACATGCGGCGCGACGGGGTGACGCATGTCGTCATGGAGGTCTCCTCGCATGCGCTCGCTTTTGGCCGGGTGGAAGGATGCAGGTTTCGGGCGGGGGTGTTCACGAACCTGTCGCAGGACCATCTCGACCTTCATAAGACCATGGAGGACTACCTCATCGCCAAGTCGCTGCTTTTCCGCAATTATCTCGATGAAGACTCGGCGGCGATCATCAACCTGGACGACCCCAATGGGGAGCGGCTGGTCCACGAGACGCGGGGCGACGTTTGGACGTATTCTCTTTCCGACCGGCGCGCGCGCGTCTGGGTGAAGCGGATGGAACTGGGGGCCGACGGGATACTTTCGGTCATCGGCACTCCGGGCGGCGACATGGAAGTGAGGTCGTCCCTACTCGGACGGCTCAATCTCTACAATGTGCTGTCCGCCGCCGCCACGGCCCTTGCCCTGGGAATTCCAGTGGAAACCATTGCTCGCGGACTGCATGCGATAGACCACGTGGACGGGCGTTTACAGAGGATTCCCACTTCCCAAAAGTATGAAGTAATAGTAGATTACGCCCACACGCCCGACGCGATGGAAAAGAGTCTCACCTGTCTGCGGGAGCTGACCAGCGGCAGGCTACTGGTGGTTTTCGGCTGCGGAGGAGACCGCGACCGGGGAAAGCGTCCGCTGATGGGGCGGATCGCCGCCCAGCTGGGAGATCTCGTCTTTGTAACGAGCGACAACCCGCGGAGCGAGGAGCCGGACGCCATCATCCGGGACATTATGGGAGGAATCCGGGATGCGGGACCTTCCTGCGGCGGACCGAAAGAGATGGGCGGGCTGATGCGCGAGTGCTTCGTGGAGCCGGACCGCAAGCGGGCCATCGAACTGGCGCTTGACATGGCTCGTCCGGGGGATGTTGTTTTTATCGGAGGAAAGGGACACGAGACGCACCAGATCATAGGGGGGAAAAGGTTTCCATTTGATGACAGGCAGGTGGTTCTAGAACATCTTGGCCGCGCCCGCCGCGGGGCGGAGGGGTGACCGGGATGGAGTGGACGGTCGGGAAACTGGCTGAAGCCGCGGGAGGGCGACTGCTTTCCGGGAACCCGGAAGAGGCCTTGGCGAGCGTCGGGACGGACACCCGGATGCTGCGTCCTGGCGATGCCTTCGTGGCGCTTGTGGGGGAGCGATTCGACGGCCATGATTTTATCGCGGACGCTTTGGAAAAGGGCGTTCGCGCGGTCGTTGCGGAGGCGGGCCGCCTGAAGGCTCCTGTTCCTCCGGACTTGGCCGTGATAGCCGTCGAAGACACGCTTTTCGCGCTCGGAGAGACGGCGCGCTGGCTCCGCAACCGCTTCGCCATTCCTGTCGTGGGGGTGACGGGAAGCAACGGCAAGACCAGCACGAAAGAGATGCTCGCGTCGGTGCTGGGGCAGGATGCGCCGGTTTTGAAGACGCAGGGGAATTTCAATAACCTGATCGGCGTCCCGCTCACTCTTCTTGGCCTGCAACGGGAACATCGAGCCGCAGTCGTCGAAATGGGCATCAGCACGCCTGGAGAGATGGCGCGCCTTGCCGAAATAGTCCGACCCACCGTTGGGGTCATCACCAATATCCATACAGCCCACCTTGAAGGACTGAATTCGGTCGATCAGGTTTGCGCCGAGAAGGGGAAGCTTTGGCAGGCCCTGGGCGCCGACGGCCTCGCCGTGGTCAACATGGACGACCCTCGCCTGATGCGGCTTGCCGGGACGATAAAGGCCCGCAGATTGACATATTCCCTCGCCGACGCTTCCGCGGACGTGCGTCTGGCTGGCGGCGTTCGGAGGGAGGGGACGGAAAGCCTGTTTGGAATCGCGCTGGGAGCGGAGACGGTCCCCGTGCGATTGTCCGTTTTAGGGCTCCACCAAGTGCAAAACGCCGTGACCGCCGCCGCCGTTGCATTCGGGTTGGGGGCCTCTCCGGAAACCATCGCGCGGGGGCTGGCGCTTCACCGGCCTGTCAGCCAGCGGATGCAGGTGCAACCGCTGAAAGATGGAACGATCCTTGTGAACGACGTCTACAATGCGAACCCGGCGTCGATGAAGGCGGCCCTCGAAGCGGTAGCGGGAGTGCGGGACGGGAAGCCGTTCCTCGCGGTCCTTGGGGAGATGCGGGAACTTGGGGAAGAGAGCGCCGCGCTGCACTGGGAGGTTGGCCGGAAGGCGGGGCGCGTGGGCGTGACCCGGTTGATAACGCTGGGAAGATTGGCGGCGCACATTGCCGAGGGGGCGCGCGAGGCGGGGCTTCCGGCCGATGCGTGCTATCACGCCGCCAGCCACGAGGACGCCGCGGCCAAGGCGCGGGGCGACTGGCGCCCGGGGGGCGGATGGATTCTGGTGAAAGGCTCGCGCGGGATGAGCATGGAGCGCGTAGTGAAAGGAATAGTTGACGGTGAAAACTGAGGCTTCCCGCAATAACCCGGAAGGCAGGGTCCTGGTGTTGGGACTGGGGGTCTCGGGACGGTTCGCCTGCGAGTTGCTTCTGCGCCAGGGTGCGGAGGTCGTCGGCGCGGACATGAATCCGCGTGGAAAGTTCGGCGATGCGCTCGACCGTCTGGAAAGCCTCGGTTGCAAGTTTCAGCTCGGTTCGCACAAACATGGAGATTTCCTCGGCGTGGACCGGATCATCGTGAGCCCTGGCGTTCCCCTCGACCTGGAGCCGCTGCGGGAGGCGGCTGGAGCCGGAATAGAGATCACGGGCGAACTGGACTGGGCGTGGCGGCAGGTGGACGCTCCGGTTGTCGCCATCACGGGAACCAACGGCAAGACCACCACCACCACCCTGGTGGGGGAGATGTTCCGGGCCGCCGGGAAGAAAGTCTTTGTGGGCGGCAATATCGGGGACCCGCTCAGCATGCACCTCCTCAATGGCGACCGGGACGACCTGCTCGTGCTCGAAGTGAGCAGCTTTCAGTTGGACGCGGCGGAGCACTTCCGCCCGGACGCGGCGGCGCTCCTCAACGTTACGGAGGACCACCTGGACCGCTACGAATCCTTCCGGGCCTATGCGGATTCCAAACTTTCCCTGTTCGCCCGCCAACGGGCGGGCGACGTCGCGGTGCTGAACGCTGACGATCCTCTTTGCAGGGAAGGGGCTGCAACGCTTCCGGTCCGGCCTCTCCTTTTCAGCGGACGGGGCGCGGCGGGAGCGGATGCGGTGGTCCGGGACGGAAAGCTGCATGCGAAGATGCCTGGGCGGGAGCCGTTCGTTTTCGAGCTTTCGCGCTCTCCGCTCAAGGGCGCCCACAACGCGGAAAACATCCTGGCGGCTGTGCTCGTCGCGGGTTCCATGGGCGTTTCGGGCGAGGCGATGCGGGATGCGCTAGAGCGCTTCCATGGGCTCCCTCACCGGGTCGAATGGGTGGGGCGTTGGAACGGAATCGACTTTTACGACGATTCCAAGGGCACGAACGTAGGCGCGGTGGTCAAAGCCCTGGAGGGCTTCGACCGCCCGGTTTGGCTTTTCCTGGGAGGGCGCGACAAGCAGGGGTCCTACGAGCCGCTGGTCGATCCCATACGGAAAGGGTGCAAGGGCGTCTACGCTTTTGGCGAGGCCGCGCCGCGCATAGTGGCGGGATTGGCCGGGCGTGCGCCGGTTCTTGCTTTTCCCGACCTTGAGGCCGCGTTCGAGGATGCGGCGGCCAAGGCGGCGCCGGGGGACGTGATGCTGCTCTCCCCCGCGTGCTCTTCCTTCGACCAGTACACGAGCTACGCGAAGCGGGGAGACCACTTCAAGCGGCTTGTCGCCGCCCTGACGGAGCGGCGGGCGGATGGGGCCCCCGTGACTCAAGCGCAAGGGATGGGCTGACAGATGGCGAGATCGCTCACCGACATGGCCGCTCCCTCCACAGCGTCGAGGGAAGATGAGAGGAAAGAAGCCCCGGCGCGGGGAATTCCCGTGGAGCTTTACCTGCTCATCGTGGTGGCGCTGCTTTCGGCGATCGGGCTCCTGATGGTCTATAGCTCCAGTTCGGTGGTGGCGCTCAGGAAGTACTCGGATTCGATGTACTTCATGAGACGTCAGATGATTAGCTCGGTGATCGGCTTTTGCGCGTTGGTTGCGACCGCCTGCTATCCCTACACGAGATACCGGAAGCTCGCCCCGGCGCTTCTGCTCGGAATCCTTGCGGCCCTGGCGCTGGTGCTCATTCCAGCCATCGGGGTCACGATGAACGGCGCGCGCCGGTGGTTTCGCATCGCGGGTTTTTCCCTTCAACCGGCAGAGTTCGCGAAGGTGATCTGGGTCATTTACCTGAGCGCCTTTCTTGAGCGCAAGGGCGAGAGGGTGCGGGAATTCATGGCCGGATTCGCCCCTCCGATGTTCATCTGCGGAGTTTTCGGGATGCTCCTGTTGTTGGAGCCCGATTTCGGAACATCCCTGGTGATAGGAATCCTGACGACCTCCCTCCTGGCCGTGGGGGGCGTGCCCTGGTTGCATATGATGGCCCTGGTTCCAGCCGCGCTCGCAGTGGGTTATAAGTTCGTCTATGGGAGCCAGTACCGCTGGGAGAGAATAAAGGCTTTTCTGGACCCCTGGAAAGATCCGCTCGACACAGGCTACCAGCTTATACAGTCGTGGATAGCGGTCGGCTCGGGCGGCTTCCTCGGAAAGGGGCTTGGGGACGGACAGCAGAAGCTCTACTACCTGCCCGAACCGCACACTGATTTTATTCTGGCGGTGATCGGGGAGGAATTGGGCTTTGCTGGGATTTTTATCGTCATCGCGCTGTTCGTGACGGTCTGCTGGATTGGAATTTCCATCGCGCAGCGCGCGCGCGATCAGTTTGGGGGCCTCCTTGCGCTGGGGATGACGCTTATGCTCACGATTCAGGCCTTCATCAACATGGCCGTCGTGCTGGGGCTTTTCCCCACCAAAGGCCTGCCGCTGCCCTTTGTTTCTTACGGAGGCAGCGCTTTTATCGCTAACTGCATGGCGGTGGGCATTCTCGTGAATGTTTCTCGCAAGTGTGTGAAATGAGTTGACCGGTAATGTACAAGCGTTATAAACACGTCCATTTTGTAGGCGTCGGCGGGATTGGCATGAGCGGCATAGCGGAGCTGCTCCTGAACCTCGGCTATCGCGTGAGCGGCTCCGATGTCAGGGAAACGGAACTCACGCGGCGGCTTGCGGGTCTCGGCGCCGACATCTTCGTTGGGCATGCAGCCGAAAATATAGAGGGCGCGGACGTCGTGGTGCTTTCCTCCGCGATTTCGGAGGCCAACCCGGAAGCGGTTGCGGCGCGGAGCCTCGGCAAGGCGCCGGTTATCCGCCGCGCCGAGATGCTGGCCGAATTGATGCGGCTCAAGTACTCCGTTCTCGTTGCGGGCGCCCATGGGAAAACGACGACCACCTCCATGGTGGCGACGGTCCTCGCACGGGGCGGGCTCGACCCGACAGTGGCCATTGGCGGCAAGCTGAACGCCTGGGGCGTCAACGCGCGCCTGGGGCGAGGAGACTTCATGGTCGCCGAGGCGGACGAGAGCGACGGCACGTTCCTTCTGCTTTCCCCGACCATCGCGGTCGTGACCAACATCGACCTCGAGCATCTGGACTATTATAGGGATTTGGCGCACATCCAGCAAACCTTCCTGGAATTCGTCAATAAGATCCCGTTTTACGGGCAGGCGATCTTGTGCTTGGAAAACGAGCACATACAGACGATTCTCCCGAAGATAGCAAAGCGATTCGCGACCTACGGCTTTTCGCCGCAGGCGGACTTTTGCGCGCGGGACGTCCGCATGGACGGCTTCCATTCGCGCTATCGCGCCTTTTACAAGGGGGAGGAACTGGGCGAGGTGGAGGTCCCGCTGCCGGGGCGCCACAACGTGCTGAATTCTCTTGCGGCCGTCGCCGTGGCGCGGGAGCTCGAAGTCGGGTGGGAAGACATCTGCGCCGGTTTGCGCGACATGACGGGCGTGCAGCGCCGGTTCCAGCTGAAGGGCGAGGAGGGCGGAGTGCTTGTGCTGGATGACTACGGTCACCACCCGACGGAGATTCGGGCCGTCCTCGAAACCTTCGATGCCTGTTTTCCGGGACGGCGGCGGATAGTGGCCTTCCAGCCGCACCGCTACAGCCGGACGCGCGCGCTCATGGACCAGTTTGCACGCTGCTTTTATCAGTCGGATGTGTTGTTTTTGACGGATATTTACGCGGCGAGCGAGAACCCGATCCCCGGTGTGAGCGGGGAGGCCCTGGCGGAGCAGATCTCCGCACACGGTCACCGAGAGCTCCACTACTGCCCGACGCTTCCCGAGATGCTCGAGCAGTTGGCGGCCTTCGTGAAACCGGGGGACGTTGTGCTGACGCTCGGGGCGGGGAGCATCTGGCAGCTTGGCGAAATGCTGCTCGAGAAATTGGGTCGGGGATGAAGGCAAGGTCCAACGTCTTGTCAGGCTAGTTTTGGCAGGATAGGGTTCGCCATGCAGCTCGCCCCATCCTACGCAAACCTGCCCGGCATTGCATGGGCTCCGGACGAGGGGAGATAAATGGCGCTATGTGAGGCTGCTGCACAATCTACAACGCCGCGTTGGGCGGAGGCCGTGCTCCGTGTCCGGGATGTGGATCTGCACTGGGACGAGCCTCTTCGCCGCCGCACCACTTTCAGGGTGGGAGGTCCGGTCGCCTGCCTCGCCGAGCCCCGGACGGAAAGCGCCCTTGCCGCGTTGATCGCACAGGCTAGGGCGGAGGGGGCTTCTTTCCGAATCCTCGGCGAGGGGAGCAATGTCTTGGCTCCCGACGGGCCCTGGGAAACCATCATAATCCGCCCCCGACGCGCGTGCGGCGCGGTGGAAGCCACGGAAGAGGAGGGCGGCGCCCTGTACGTGGGAGCCGGCGTGCGGCTCGCGGAGTGGATTGGGTTCTGCGTGCGGCATGGACTGGGGGGCGTTGAGCATCTGGTCGGCATTCCCGGCGCCGTGGGGGGCGCCTTGGTGATGAACGCCGGGACGCGCGAGGGCGCAATCGCGGACTCTCTCGTCTGGGTTGACGCTCTCGACGGCGATGGCCAAAGGGTCCGCCTGTACAGGCGAGAGCTTCCGGTTTCCTATAGGTCGCTTGGGCTTCCCTCGGGTTGGGTGGCTCTTGGGGCAGGATTCCGGCTGCATCCCACGCCTGCTTCAGAACTCAAGGCGCGGATGCGCGAGAGCGCCGTGCGCCGCCGCAGAACGCAGCCCCTCGGGCGGCCTTCCGCCGGTTGCGTTTTCAGAAATCCGGACGCAGCCCCGGCGGGGTTGCTGATCGACCGAGCGGGCCTGAAGGGCTTTCGCATCGGCGACGCTCAAGTTTCGGAAAAGCATGCGAACTGGATCATTAACGTCGGGCAGGCCCGGGCATGTGATATAATTTCAATGATGGAGACGATCGAGAAGCGGGTTTTCGACTGCTTTGGAATTGGCCTGAAGCGCGAGATCGAGGTGTGGACCGGTGAGGAAGCGCAACCGCTATAAGACAAGCCGGCGGAGGATGCTGAAGATTGGTCCGCTCTTCACATGGAGCGGACTCAAGGCGGCGCTCCTGAGGTTGTGCCTCCCAGTTCTCTTTGCACTTGGCGTTGCGGGGTTTTTCGGTCTGAGCGCCGCTCTAGCGCATACGTATTATGCACTGGAGAGGGCGCCCTGGCCCCGGCTGGATGCGCTCGACATAACGGGGCTTAAGCGAATGGACCGGAAAGACCTACTCAATGCGATCAAGGTCCCGAAGGGCGCGAATATCCTGACGCTTCGCATCGACAGCATAGCGAAGCGCGTGGAAGCGCTGCCGTGGGTGAAGTCGAGCGTCGTGCGGCTGGAACTGCCATCGCGCCTCGTGGTGGACGTGGTCGAAAGGGAGGCTATAGCCGTCGTCTACACGGATTCGTTCCATCTTATGGACAGGGATGGGGAGCTTTTCATGGAAGTGCAGCCGGAGCAATACGCCGGCTTGCTTCTGGTGACGGGGATCAACGCGGACAGTCTGGAAAACGGGAATAAACTCCCCGACGAGCCCCTCGAGACGTTGAGGGACTTGCTGGCGGCTCTCGACAAGGAGCAGAGCTGGATGCCAATCAGCCACATTTCCCAGTGCAACTGGCAGCGAGGGGTGGGATTCACTCTCTATATGACCCATAAGGCCATTCCCATCCAGATCGGGAAGGACGACTTTTCCGGGAAGCTGCACCGTCTGCAGAAGGTGATCGGAGAATTGGCGAACCGCGAATGGTGGGATCTCGTGACGCGCATTGACCTCGACTATAAGAACAGGGCTTATGTGAAGGGGAATTTCCCCTTTCCAAAGGGGATTTGACGGAGGACGCCGGCGGGATGCATGCGGCCGGATGCTTCAACAGGGGTGATGGGCTCGCCTGGTCGACGCTTTAGGCGCCCGGCGGCGTCCGGAGCACGGGCTCTTTTGGGCAGGAGAGGAAAGAGAGGGGGCCGATGGGTAGGCGAGAGGAACTAATAGTGGGGTTGGACCTTGGCACCACCAAGATTTGCGCCGTGGTGGGCGAGGTGACTCCCGACGGGATCGATATTGTGGGCGTTGGGACCTCTGCGTCCAAGGGCATGCGCGGCGGGGTCGTGGTGAATATCGATCAGACGGTTCAGTCCATCCAAAAGGCTGTCCGGGAAGCGGAGCTGATGGCCGGATGCGAGATCAGCTCCGTGTACGCCGGAGTGGCGGGAACGCATATTCAGAGCACGAACAGCCATGGGGTCATTGCCATCAAGAGCCGGGAAGTGGGGCAGCCGGATATCGAACGGGTGCTGGACGCGGCGAAGGCGATGGCTCTTCCCTTCGACCGGCAGATCATACACGCCCTTCCCCAACAGTTCATAGTGGACGAGCAGGAGGGCATCCTGGATCCTCTCGGGATGTCCGGAGTGCGGCTCGAGGCGAAAGTGCACATCGTCACGGGGGCGGCCACGGCGGTGCAAAACATCATCCGATGCTGCGAGAAGGCAGGTCTCCATGTGCAGGAGGTCGTCCTGGAATCGCTTGCTTCCGGGGAGTCGGTGCTGGACCGGGACGAAAAGCAACTGGGCGTGGCGCTGGTTGACATGGGCGGCGGAACTACTGACGTGGCGGTCTTCCGGGACCACGCCATTCGCGCTTCCTCGGTGATTGGGCTGGGCGGCGAGAACATTACCAAGGACATTTCCGTCGGGTTGCGAACATCACTGGACGAGGCGGAAAGAATCAAGAAAAAGCATGGCTGCGCACTGGTGGAAAAGACCAATCCCCAGGATGTGATAGACGTGGGATCGGTCGGCGGCCAGAAGGCTCGGCAACTTGCTCATTCGATCCTAGCGGAGATCATCGAGGCGAGGATGGAGGAAATCCTCAAGATCGTCGAATGGGAACTGGTGAAGTCCGGGTACATTGAATCACTGCATGCTGGCGTGGTGTTGACAGGGGGGGTTGCGCTGCTGCCGGGGGTGCGGGAATTGGCCGAAAGCGTTTTCGACCTACCCGTGCGCGTCGGCGTTCCTTTCCATTTCGGCGGGCTGGGAGACGTGGTCAAGAACCCAATTTATGCAACGGCGACCGGCCTTGTCCTTCACGGTCGGAAACAGTCGCAGGTAAACCCGGTGGTCACGGTCGATCATGGGGGAGGGGTCGGTAAGATTCTCGAATCCATCAAGCGGTGGCTAAGGGAACTGTGGTGAGATGATTATTGTGCACGGAGCGGTGCGACAGGATAGTTGGTTGTTTTGACTCTTGAATATAACGGCGTGGAGCAATGGGCTTAATTGACGCAAAGGAACAGGTGGCAAAGATGGGAAACGCAAGCGCTGGTGGCGCCAAAATTAAGGTTTTGGGGGTTGGTGGCGGGGGCGGGAACGCCATCAACAATATGATACGGTCCGGTTTGGACGGAGTTGAGTTTATCGCTGGGAACACCGATTTTCAGGCCCTGGAGCAGAGCCTTGCGCCCGTGCAAATCCAGCTGGGCGTGAGTCTGACGCGTGGGCTAGGCGCTGGAGGCAATCCGGAAACGGGCGCCAAGGCGACCCAGGAGAACATCGACGAAATCCGCGAACTGGTCGAGGGCTGCGACATGGTCTTTATCGCAACCGGCCTGGGAGGAGGAACCGGGACGGGGGGCGCTCCGATAGTGGCGCAAGTTTGCAAGGAAGTGGGGGCGCTGACGGTGGCGGTGGTCACCAAGCCGTTCGCCTTTGAAGGCAAAACCCGGCTGAAGAGAGCCGAAGAGGGCCTCAAGTCGCTCCAGGGAGTCGTGGACACTCTTATTACAATACCGAACAACCGCCTGATCTCCATGGCGGACAAGCGCGCGACCCTGATCGAGATGTTGAAACGGGCCGATGACGTGCTGCTTGACGCGGTGCGGGGCATTTCCGACATCATCGTGAAGCCGGGCCTCATCAACCTCGATTTCACCGACGTCCGCTCCGCAATGAACGAGCGGGGCCTGGCCCTCATGGGGACCGGCATCGGCAAGGGAGAAAGCAGGGCGGCCCAGGCGGCCCAGCAGGCGATTTCGAGTCCTCTGCTGGAGGACATCTCTATTCACGGCGCTCGCGCGGCTCTCATCAATATCTGCGCAGGCGAAGACCTCACGATGCACGAGTTCGAGGAAGCCTCGTCGATCATCCAGAAAGAAGTGGATGAGGACGCGGAGATTTTCATCGGAACGACGATCGACCCGAATATTGGCGAAGAGCTTCGCGTGACGGTGATAGCGACGGGAATTGGCCGGGTCGAGAAGCCGCAAAGGGCTGAGCATCCGGCGCCGTCGCGTTCGCGGAGGGCGAGGTCGGAGAGCATCGTTTCGCCGGACGTCGTCAACGACGATTACATGCAGATCCCGACGATCATCCGCAAACAGTCGGCGCGGCGCGTGAGCGAAATCGATGAGGAAGAGCCCCAGGGAGGAGGCAAGAAGCGCACCTTTCTGAGTCGCCTTACGGGGGCGGCCTCCGAAGACGAAGATTTGAACATTCCCACTTTTATCCGCAGGCAGGCTGACTAGGCCCGCTTTGGGCGTTTTTCCCATTCACCCGCCGCTCTCCCGCGCCCAGGCGCGCGGGAGAGCGGGCGCGGTCCCACAGTTGCGTTGACTCAATCAGATGCTCGCCAAGCCGGTAAGTAAAAATATCTGACAGGGTCGCTCAACTTGCGGGAGAACGGAGCCGGCGGAATCCTTAGAATTGCGCGTCATCCTCAACGCCATCCTAAACCCTAACGCCATCCTAAACCCTCCCCATATTTCGGTCTTCCCCCTTCCTCCCAGATCCAATCGGTGTTAATCTGAAGCAGCAGGAATAGCGGGCGTCGGCGCGGTCATCGCGGGCTGCCGCAAGGAGGAGCCGTAGCGATCAATCCATCGGGGGGAAAATAGCCTTGATATTCGACAGGTCTTTATTCGACTGGGTGTTGAAAAGCCATCGCTGGCAGCAGTTGGTTCTTTTCCTGATGATTGTCCTGATGGTTTTTCTTCGCATCTTTCCGCTCGAGATGCAGAAGCGGGTCATCAACATCGCGATTCAACTCAAGCAACTCGACACCCTCTATGTTTATTGCGCCCTGTACCTGGGCGCCGTCGTTGTGGCGGGGGTGCTGAAATTCGTAGTGAACGCGCTCCAGGCGTACATAGGGCAGAAGGTCCTCCTCAAGATCAGGAACCAGCTCTACGAGCACATCCTGCTCCTGCCCCTTCCCTTTTTCCGCAAGACGCCTCCGGGCATGGTGATATCCTCGCTCACCTCGGAGCTTAGCGTCATAGGCGACTTTCTCGGCGGGGCCATAGCGGTGCCGCTCATCAATGTCCTGACGCTCGTCACCTTCGCCGGGTACATGTTCCACCTCAACCCGCTGCTGGCGGTCCTCAGCATGTCGATCTACCCCCTTGAGATAGCCATCATCCCCGCGCTCCAGAAGCGACTGAACCGCCTCAACTTCGAGCGCATCGACACCGTCCGCTCCATGAGCAACGTGATTGGCGAAGCCGTGTCGGGGATGCAGGAAGTCCACGCGAACGCGGGCTACTCTCTGGAAAATCGCAAATTTGGAGGATTTTCCGAGACGCTCTTCCATCTGCGCAACAGGATGAACATTCTCAAGAACGGGATCAAGTTCGTCAACAGTTTCTTCCAGAGTCTCGGCCCCTTCCTTCTCTTCCTCGTGGGCGGGTGGCTCAGCATCAAAGGAAGGCTAGACCTCGGCGCTCTCGTCGCCTTTCTCTCCGCCTACGAAAAGCTCTACGATCCCTGGCGGGAGCTGATGGACTACTACCAGGACTACCAGGACAGCCAGGTCCGCTACAAGCGCATCATGGAGTATTTCCACGAGAGGCCCGAGTTCGCGGTGGAGCCGGTCGGACGCGATCCCTATCCCCTGGACGGCCGCATCGAGATGCAGAACCTTTCTTTTACGGTCGATAACGGCATCCGCCTCCTGGACCAGGTGTCCATGAAGATCGATCCCGGAAGCCAGGTCGCCCTGGTCGGCCTATCGGGCAGCGGGAAGAGCACCCTCGCCATGGTGATAGGGCAGATATACAGTTACAATGGAGGGCGCGTGCTGGTCGACGGCAAAGAGCTGCGGACTCTCACCAAGATGGACGTCGTCAGCAACATGGGTTACGTCGCGCAGCAGCCGTTTATTTTTGACGGCTCGCTTCTCGATAATCTCGTCTACGCCTGCGATTCCATCCGCGAGTACGACAGGGGGGGGCGGGAATGCGCGCCTCCCAGCCCGAGTCAGGTGCTCCAAGCCATTTCCATGGTGGGCCTCTCGGATGATATCCTCCGTTTCGGTCTCAACACCGTGCTCTCACCCGCGCATCCCATAGGCGCCGTGGAGGAAATCGTTCGTTTCCGCAACCGCTTCCACAGCAAGTGGGGAGCGGCGCTGGCCGATTCCGTCGAATTTTTCGACTACCGTCGCTACCTTTACCACAGCAGCGTCGCGGTGAACGTCACCTTCGGCACGCCCAACCGCGACGAATACAAGTACCATGTTCTGCATCAAAATCCTAAATTCCAGGAGATCGTCGAGGAATCGGGGCTCATGCGCCCCCTGGTCGTCCTCGGGCAGGATCTGGCGGCGCAGACGGTGATTCTCCTCGGCGACCTGATCGAAGATCCCTTCTTCGTGAGGCAGAGCCCCATTCCTCCGAACCGTCTCGACCACTATCGGGATCTCGTCGAACGGACCGCCGGAATGAACGCGGATGACCTCGAAAGGGCGGACTGGGACAGCTTCCTGCTGCTGGCGCTCCGTTTCACCCCGGCGGTTCACACAATGGCCGCCTTTCCCGAGGGACTGCCGAGCCTCATCTTCAGGACCCGTTTCCACTTCATAGAGCGGATCACTAAGGAAGAGCCGGAAGCGTTCACGTTTTACCGCGACAACAATTATCTATTTAACGAAACCATACTCGGCAATATTTTGTTTGGAAAACTCAAATCCGACGCTCCCCATGCCATGGAGGAGGTGCAGCAACGGGTGGCGGAGTTGCTGGATGGGGAAAGTTTACACGCAAGCCTCATGGGGCTTGGGATGGAGTTCCAGGTGGGGAGCAAGGGGGACCGCCTATCGGGTGGGCAGAAGCAGAAGATCGCCATCGCCCGCGCGCTTCTCAAGAATCCGTCCATTCTTATCCTTGACGAGGCCACGGCGAGCCTCGATAACGCCTCGCAGGCGCGCATCCAGCATCTTATCGACTCGGACCTCAAGGGGAAATGCACCGTCATCTCGGTGGCCCACCGTTTGAGCACGATAGAGTCCTATGACCAGATAGCGGTGATGCGGGCGGGGAAGGTCATCGAGCTTGGCGCCTACGACGAGTTGCTCGCCAGAAAAGGACTATTTTACGAGCTTATCAACGGAACAAAAGAGGCAGCTTTATGAATCCGTCAATCGAAAGTCACACAACTTGCGGTCCCGTTGCGGAAAAAGAAAAGCACCGCTGCGAGCTGGACGCGAATCTCGAATTATTGCGCCGCGTCCCGGCCTTTGCGGGCGCGCCGCTAGACCGCTTGCGTCTTTTCGCTTTCATGAGCAAACGCCAGCGCTTTTCCCCCGGGGCCTTCATCATCCGGCAGGGAGACTCGGCCCACACCGCGTATATGGTGATCTCCGGGACGGCGCAAGTGATAAAGGAATTTAAGACCCTGTCAGTTCTTCTGAACGAGTTCAACGAAGGGGATTTTTTCGGGGGGCTGGCGCTTCTCACAGATTTCAAGCGCCCCTTTTCCGTGCGGGCGCTCACGGACGTCTGTTGTCTCAGCGTGGACCGGGAGACTTTCATGCGCATCTTCTCCCAGTCTCCGGAAGTGATCTTGCAGATCGTCGATTCCATGATGAAGCGCCATAGCACGATGTTCGACAAGTTCCTCGAAAAACTCTCGCCGGAGTGCATCGCGAACCTGAAACTTTGAAGAGCCCCGGACCGGATGGGGTCGGGAGGAGACAGACCCGTTTCATGAGGGATGAAATCGTAAGGTTGCAGATGGAGGCGCGGCGGATAGCCGCGAGGAGCCGACGGCCCGAGTTTTACCGCCGGTTCCAGGCGCCGCTTGCGCTCGCCCGAAAACTTTTCTTCACTCACCCGTTGGTGGCGCGTCTGCGCCGGAAGGTCGAGCCGCTCCTCCACGAGAGCCTCGGGCATGGGTTCTACCACTGCAAACACGTGAGCCTTGATTGCGCCGCTCTCGTTTGCATAGAAATAGAAGACGACCCGGCGGCGCAGGAGCACGTCGAGCGCCTCATGGTCCTTGCGGAAATGGCCGGGCTCCTCCACGATATTTCCCGGAGCGAGAAGAACCATGCCGAGGTCGGGGCCAGGGAGGCCGAGAGAATTCTCGAAGCCTTTCCTGTCAGCGCGGAGGAGGCCCACGCCATCTGCCAGTCCATCCGGAACCATGAGGCGTTCACCGACCCCGTCGCCTGCTCGACCGAATGGGGGCAAATGCTAAGCGATTGTCTCTACGACGCCGACAAGTTTCGCTGGGGACCGGATAACTTCACTCACACGCTGTGGTGCATGGCGAGCCAGAAGGGAATCTCCCTGGAGGAGCTGATCGAGAGGTTTCCAAAAGGCGTTTCCTTCGTCCTTCGCATCCAGGAGACGTTTCGCACCCCTCTCGGCCGCCAGTACGGCCCTGAAATCATTGAGACGGGGATCGCAATCGGCAAGGAGCTTTACCGTCATCTAATCCAAGTTCATGAGGTAGGGGAGGAGCAGAGTGCAAAACGATACGATAACGGCCATTGAAGGACTGTGCGTGGGACATGCCGCACTGCCGGATGCCATGAGCGGATGCACGGTCATCCTGCCCGAATGCGGGGGAACGGCGGGCGTCGATATCCGGGGCGGCGCGCCCGGAACATTCGGGACCGACACCCTAAATCCGCTCAATCTCGTTGAGCGGGTGGATGGAATATTTCTGACGGGGGGAAGCGCGTTTGGGCTTGCGGTGGCGGACGGAGTGCGGGAGCACCTGCACGGGAAAAACGTGGGCTTCGACAGCGGATACGGCGTCGTCCCGATCATCTCCGGCGCCGTCATATTCGATCTCGGCATCAATGCGGGAAGGCCGCGCCCCGGTGCGGAGCTAGGCCGCGCGGCGTGCGAGGCCGCCTCTCGGGAAGTCGTCGAGGAAGGCTGCGTGGGTGCGGGCGTCGGAGCGACGGTCGGCAAGCTCTACGGGCTCGCCCGCTCGATGAAGGCAGGACTCGGGAGCGCCTGCATAGAGGCGCCGAGCGGGATCAAGGTGGGGGCGCTAATGGTCGTAAACGCCTTCGGAGACATATTCGACCCCGCTCTCGGGCGCACCATCGCGGGCTGCCGCACCAGCGAGGAAAGCCTAGACCTCTTGAACGCCGACGGCGCACTCCGCCAGTTCAAACGCCTCAAGGGGTTCCCGAGCGGCTGCAATAACACCCTGATCGGGGTGGTTGCAACCAACGCGAAGTTCAACAAGACGCAACTCACGAAGGTGGCGCAGATGGCCCACGACGGCTTGGCCCGGACCGTCTATCCCGCGCATACCCAATACGACGGCGACACCATTTTTGCCGTCAGCTGCGGGAACCTCGAAGACGCCGAGGTGACCATCGTTGGGGCCCTCGCCGCGCAGGCGACGGCGGAGGCGATCCTTCGCGCCGTTTACAAGGCGGATTCCCTCGGGGGCATCCCCTCGTGGAAAGATCTCGCCGCCGCCAGGGCCTCCGCCATTCAACCGCCCGATTGAGGCCGTGAGGAAGCAACGACAATCAGGCGGGCTCCACGGGGACGGGTGCAACGCAATGCGGCGACGCCGGGTCCCCGTGGCGAAATCGCCATCTTAGCCGTTCTTCTTGACGAATTCTTTCATGTATCCGACCAGGGCCTCGACCGCCTCGACGGGCACGGCGTTGTAGATGGACGCCCGGCAACCGCCGACGGAGCGGTGGCCTTTGAGGCCCGCCAATCCTGCGCCGGGAGCCTCCGCCAGGAACTTTTGCTCCAATTCCGGGGTCGGAAGCCGAAACGTGACGTTCATGAGCGAGCGCGATCCAGCCTCGGCCGTCCCGCGATAAAAATCCTGACTATCTATATAGCCGTAGATCATCTCGCCTTTGCGATTGTTGACGGCCTCGATTTTCTCCACGCCGCCGATCGTTTCTTCCAGCCATTTCGTCACCAGTTGAACGACATAGATGGAAAACGCGGGCGGAGTGTTCGGCATGGATTTTTTATCTCCCGCGAAAGTCGAGTACTTCAGCATCGTGGGAAGCTCTTTCGGAACCCGTTTCAGCATGTCGTCGCGAATGATGACGATCGTAACGCCCGCCGGTCCCGCGTTCTTCTGCGCGCCCGCATAGATCAAACCAAATGGCGCGGGGTCGAAAACTCGGCTGAAAATATCAGAAGACATGTCGCATACGATCGGGACCCCGCCCACGTTCGGAAACGTCTTCCACTGAGTTCCCCGAATGGTGTTGTTGGACGTGAGGTGCAGGTAGGCCGCGTCGGAATCGACGGCCATATTTTCGGGGATGTAGGTGTATTCACGGTCCGCGGAGCTTGCGACAACATGAACGTCTTTTCCCTGGATCTGCGCTTCCTTAATCGCCTTGCTGGCCCACGTCCCCGTATCCACATAGTCGAGGGGCTTGCCTGTAAGAGACAAATTCATAGGAACCATGCAGAATTGCATGCTGGCGCCGCCCTGCAGAAAGAGCACTTCATAATGGTCATCGAGCTTGAGCAGTCGTTTGATCCGGGCGATGACGTCGTCGACGACGCCCATGAACTCCTTGCCACGGTGGCTGCTCTCAAGCAATGAAATCCCAGTGCCACGAAAGTTCAACAGTTCGGCCTGGATTTCCTCCAACACCGGCAAGGGCAGGGCCGCGGGACCCGGATTGAAGTTGAAAATGCGATCGGTCATTGACTCTTTCTCCTTCTCTACAACATTAGAAACGAATATGAAGCCATAACGCATTGCTGCCATTGGGATTCTAGTAAAACTGGGAGGCTACCGACAGGAGCCGCTTTTGTCAAACACTATTTCACCGCCGTTTCGCAACGCCCGGAGCGGTCATAACATCTCCGGCGACGGTTGCATCGAACATAACTTCCGTAGCCGTCCAGCCATCAGATGCGCGATACATAGGCTCTGGCAATAATTTACCGTTCGGCGTTTACGCCGCCCCTCAATCTTGAACGCGTTCCGGAGCAGTCTTTGCTTGGCTTTCTTAAGAAGAATTATTATCATTTATGGGCCGGCGAGTTGTCGCGGGGCGCGGCTGGCTGCGCAGATCAAACAATGAGTGTGCAATACCGGGACTTTTCCGGAACATACACCACCGGCTCCGGCCTTTGGGAGATGGTCCCGCCGGTTCGGGCTGGCGGGCGCTTTCACGTAAGAACATGGAAAGGAGATGCTTCATGAAAGATCTGAAAGGGACCAAGACGGAGAAAAACCTTCTTTCGGCGTTTGCGGGCGAGTCTCAGGCGAGGAACCGCTACACCTACTTCGCGGGGCAGGCGAGGAAGGACGGATATATGCAGATAGCGGACATCTTCGAGGAGACGGCGAACCAGGAAAAAGAGCACGCCAAACGGTTCTTCTCCTTCCTGCAGGGTGGGGACGTGGAGATCGTGTCGGCTTTTCCGGCAGGCGTCGTCGGCTCCACGCTGGACAATCTGAAAGCAGCGGCGGCTGGAGAAAACCACGAGCATTCGATGCTCTACCCCGAGTTCGCCCGCGTGGCGGAAGAGGAAGGCCACAATGCGGTGTCGCTATTGTTCAAGGCCGTCTCGGTCGCCGAGAAGCAGCATGAAAAACGCTATCTCGATCTGGCCGCAAACCTCGAAAAGGGCATGGTGTTCAAGAAAGAGCAGCCGGTCGTCTGGCGCTGCCGCAATTGCGGGTACCTCCACGAGAGCGTGACGGCGCCCGAGGCGTGCCCCGCCTGCGCCCATCCCCAAGCGTATTTCGAACTGCTTGGAGAGAACTGGTAGATAATATATTCTGGTCCTAACGACCTGTCAGGCTTGTTTTTGCAGGGTTGGGCGAGAGAACGCGAGCTTCGGCAATAAGGTGAGCCATTGTCGGGGTTCGCCACGGTTCACCTCAACCTACGGCCAACCTGCAGGCTGACCGCCCACCAGGACGTTGCGCGAAGGGATCGGGAGAGATTGCTACAAGGCCGCCGGGGGGGCTTTACTCCGGCGGCCCGCGCCATGGGCATCGCCGCTATGTCACTTCATGAAGAGGAGCGGGAGGCTGTCCGCCACGAGGAAGCCTTCGGGCGTCGGGAGGATGCGGCCATTCACAACCCGCGCTAGACCGGAATCCCGCAATTCGGACAATACGGCCTCCCAGGCCGGAAAATCGTGGATAACCTCGAGAGAAACGCCTTCCTTTGTCCGAAATCCCAAATAGAGAGCTTCGAGTTGAATCTGATCGGGCGTGAGCGTTTCGCGTCCCTCGGCGGGAGGACCGCCGGAGCCGAGCGCCCGGAGGTGTTTTTTCAGCGACCTGTGGCTCCACCACCTTTCGCCGCCGTGGAATGAGTGGGCGGAGGGGCCGAGCCCGAGGTAGGGAGCGCCCCTCCAGTACTTGCCGTTGTGGCGGGACCTGTGGGCGTCGTCGATCGCGAAATTGGATATTTCATAGTGGACGAAACCGCGCTCCGTGAGGAGGCGGGAGGTGAAAAGGAAGAACTCCCGTCCGGTCTCGTCGTCGAGTTCCGTCAGGCGTCCCCTGGCGAGCATTTTCCCATAAGGCGTCCCCTCCTCGATGGTCAACTGGTAGCAGGAAAGGTGCTCGGGGCCAAAGGCAAGGGCGCGACCGAGCGTCTGCTCCCAATCGGCCAGGGTCTGACCGCCGAGGCCGTACATGAGGTCTATCCCGATGTTGTCGAATCCGGCGGAGCGCAGTACGTCGAGCGCCTTGAGTGTTTGGGCGGCGGTGTGGCGGCGTTTGAGCGCGCGGAGTTCGGCGTCGTCGAAGGACTGCGCGCCGACGCTCACGCGGTTGAAGCCAAGCTCCCGGAAGAGGGCCGCCTTTTCATGGGTGACGTCGTCCGGGTTGACTTCGATGGCGAATTCGGAGCCGGGGAGGAAGCGGAAGGTCCGCCGGAGAACATCCAGGAGGGCGGAGAGCGTCCGGGCGCTCAGGAGCGACGGCGTGCCGCCGCCGAGGTGCAGCGAGTCGAAGGCGGGGAAGCGGTCGCGGTAAAGGTCCGCCTCCCGGCCTATCGCGCCGAGCCATGCGTCCATCGAGGCTTCGGTGGGCGCTTCTGAGTAGAAATCGCAGTAGGGGCATTTGCCGCGGCAAAATGGGGCGTGGATGTAGAGTCCCGCGGCTTCGCCGCCGTTATTCGTCATTGGTTTTGAGCACCGCCACGAAAGCGCTCTGGGGAATTTCGACGGCGCCCACCATCTTCATGCGCTGCTTGCCCTTCTTCTGCTTTTCGAGGAGCTTGCGCTTGCGCGAAATGTCGCCGCCGTAGCACTTGGCGGTGACGTCCTTGCGGAAGGCCGAAATGGTGGAGCGGGCGATGATCTTGCCGCCTATGGCTCCCTGGATGGCTATCTTGAACTGGTGCCTCGGGATTTCCTCCTTCAGGCGGTCGCAGACCTGGACGGCCATGTCGCGGGCGCGTTCGCGGTGGACGAGCATGGAGAGGGCGTCGACCTTCTCGCCGTTCACGAGGATGTCGAGCTTCACGAGGTCGCCCTGGCGGTATTCCGTTATCTCGTAGTCGAACGAGCCGTAGCCCTGCGTGATGCTTTTGAGCTTGTCGTAGAAATCGAAAATCACTTCGGCGAGAGGCATGTCGAAGATGACCTCCTGACGCCCCGGCGAAGGATAGTTGAAGCGCGGGTTGACGCCCCGGCGCTCGATACAGAGCTTCATGACCGCTCCCAAATAGCGCTCCGGTATGATGATGCCCGCCTTGATGAAGGGCTCCTCCGACATCGCGATGGAAGCCGGATCGGGGTAGTACTGCGGATTGTCCACCACGATGACTTCGCCGTCGTCGAGCGTGAAGCGGTATTGGACGCTCGGGACGGTCATGATGATCGACTGGTCGAATTCGCGCTCGAGGCGCTCCTGCACGATTTCGAGGTGGAGGAGGCCCAGGAAACCGCAGCGGAAGCCCTGGCCGAGGGCGACCGAGGAGTCCTTCTGGTAGACGAGGGAGGCGTCGTTCAGCTTGAATTTTTCGAGGGCGTCCACCAGGGAGGGGTAGTCGTCCGAGGAAATGGGGTAGATGGAGGAGAAGACGACGGGCTTCACGTCCTTGAAGCCAGGGAGCGGGGCTGCCGCCGGGTTGTCGTCGAGCGTGACGGTGTCGCCGATGCGCGTGTCGCTGACCGTCTTGACGCCGGAGATGACGTAGCCGACCATGCCGGCGGAAAGCTCGGGCCTGGGCTCGCGGACGATGCGGAAAAGGCCGACTTCATCCACCTTGTAGGTCGCGCCGTTCGACATGAAGCGAATGACGTCGCCGGGGCGCACCACGCCGTCCATGACGCGGCAGCTCACGATAGCCCCCCGGAAGGAGTCGTAGTTCGCGTCGTAGATGAGGGCGGAGAGGGGCTTGTCGAGGCTCCCGGAGGGTGGCGGGATGCGCTCGACGATGGCTTCGAGCAGGTCGTCCATCCCTATGCCTTCCTTGGCGGAGCAGAGGAGGGCGTCGTCGGCGTCGAGGCCGAGTTCGGTTTCGATCTGCTCCTTTACGCGCTCGACGTCGGCGGAGGGGAGGTCGATCTTGTTGATGACCGGGATGATGGTGAGGTCGTGCTCCATGGCGGCATAGAGGTTCGCGAGCGTTTGCGCCTGCACGCCCTGGGAGGCGTCCACCAGGAGGAGCACGCCCTCGCAGGATGCGAGCGCGCGGGAGACTTCATAGGAGAAATCGACGTGGCCGGGGGTGTCGATCAAGTTGAGGTCGTATTTCTCGCCGCTCCTGCTCGTGTAAGGCAACGTCACGCTCTGGCTCTTGATGGTGATGCCCCTCTCCCGTTCGATGTCCATGCTGTCGAGTATCTGATCCCGGAACTGGCGGTCGGCCACGAGTTCGGCTTTTTGGATCAGACGGTCCGCAAGGGTGGACTTTCCGTGGTCGATGTGGGCTATGATGCTAAAATTGCGTATCTGCGGCATATTGTTCTTATCTTTCAAGGTCGTTTCGGGATTTTCTCACTCTTCCTACAGCGTGCTCCCGTCCCGGCTGGGGGCGCACAGGCTGCGCTCGGGGATGGGCGCGGACATCAACCCAATAATATAGCATATTTCTTTAAAAGGCACAGAGAAAGAACTCGATCCCGCGCAATTTGCAGTCACAGGGAGGGCGGCTTCGCGGCAACGGGTCTTTGGGGTGGGGACTATCCGTCGCGGGGACGCTATCGTGATGGGCGCGTCACCCGCGGCCTTCCATGGGAGGGCTCTCCATGGAGTCCTGGAATAGTTTTAGTCTATTTATTAATTGTTTAATATCGAACAAATCGATTTTACAGGTTCAGTAGTCCTATTATATTACATAAGTGATTTAAAGTGCAATTGCCTGATTTGAATTGCCGATGCCGGAAGAACCGCTCCCGGCGTCGACGGGATGGGGTCATGGATGGATTTCAAACACTTTCTCTATGAGAGCCCGTGGACATATCGCATCGTCCGGACAATGCTCGCCGGGGTGTTCGTTTGGTCGGGCATTGCGAAAGTGGTGAATCCGAGGGCGTTCGCGAGAGTGCTTTCGGGTTGGGACCTTGTTCCGGACCCATTGCTCGCACCTGTGGCTATCGGGCTTCCGGTGCTGGAGTTGCTTGCGGGGCTTGGGCTCGCCTTCAACCTACGGGGGAGCCTCAACACGATTGCGGGTCTCCTGCTCCTGTTCCTCGCCGTGCTGGGCTACGGGATTTCAAATAACATGAACGTGGACTGCGGCTGCTTTTCCCCGGAGGAACTCCATTCACAAAATAGCCTTAAGATGGCCTTTTTAAGGGATGTCGGACTCGCGGGGGCGGCGGTTTACCTGTTCTCATGGCGGTGGGTCCACAGACGCGCCCTGACTGCGCAGGCGACGGGCCTTCCCTGAAGACGTCAACAACTAAAGGAGGTTTTCAAATGACCGTAGGAAAGAAAAGCCTGATGGTGTGCACCGCGGTCGCGGTTTTCGCCCTTTGCGCGTTTGCAAGCGCACAGGCCCTCGAATGGGGAACGAAAGAGATGGATACGGAGGCGCTGGCCGTCCAATTCGCGGAGCAGATCAAAGATGGCGGCTACAAAGTTGTGACGACCGAGGAGCTCAAGGGCTGGATCGACAAGAAAGAGCCAATGCTGATCGTCGATACGATGCCTCTTGAGGCCAGTTACAAGAAGAACCACATCCCCGGCGCGAAGCAGATGGAATTTCCGATCGAGCCCATGACCCAGTTGGACGACGCGACGAAAGCCAAGCTGGAGAGCCTGCTGGGACCGGATAAGAATCAAAAGATCGTCTTCTACTGCGGCTTCACCAAATGCACGCGCAGCCACAACGGGGCGCTCTGGGCGGTCAAGCTCGGATACACCAATGTTTACCGCTATCCGGGCGGCATCAAGGCCTGGATGGAGGCTGGATATCCCGTGGACAAGGAAGAATAGGCCGCGCGCCTCCTCCTCCCCGGGGCAGAATAATTTCCTGTGAGGAGAGGGCGCTTGCGCAACGCCGCATTTCCGAGTGCGGGCTTCGCTCCGTTTGTGACGCCGCCGGGCCGTCCGGGAGCGAAGTCCGAATTTTTTGTCGTCAAGCGCGGTCCTTCCCGCTACTGTAAATCCTTTCCGTCAAATTCACCTCCTTCCCCAGTTTGCGGGCCTGTACTCGACCGTGAGCAAAAGGCTCTTGCACGCGATGGCGTCATGCCTCCATTCCTCGCTGCTCAGGCTGAGTTGCTGCCGGCATGCACACCGGGAGCAGGTGAATCCGCTCCATTGCTTCTTCAAAGCCGTGTTCAGACATTCATCGTAGTGCACACATAAGACTTTCCGCGTCACCGCCGAGGGCGACTCGACTTCCTTCTCCGGTTCGGGATTCAGATCCATGCGCTCCCTCCGTAGCTGTAGTGGAGAAGATAGTTGGTTCCGCCGGATGACCCCTTGCTGCAGCGGGATCATTTCCTGTTCCCATGCTGGTTATAGGAGGAGAGCATTGCGGAAGTGTGACGGCGGGGAGGACTTTCAACGAATGGAGAGAAGAGGGGGCCAGCCCTGACGAGGGCCGGAATATTTCTTTCTTCCTTTTCGATGAGCTTGGCCGGCGGCAAGGTTTGACGGGAGCCGTTCGGACGCTTTTCAGATCCGCACTTTTCACTTGCAACCCTACGGCTGACGAAAGTACAAGAAAAAATTGACAGGGCTAGACGACCGGTCTACTAGCAACACGAAATCTTCTGAAACAAGTGGGAAAAGGAGTAATGCGAATGACCGAAGCCAACAACCTTACGGCATGGAAAGCCATGGGCCAGGCGCTAGCCTGTGGCCGAACCACCGCCGAGCAGATTGAATCGATAAGGCGATACGGAAACCATGGCGCAAGCCCGGTGCTCAGAGCGGGCCTGCTAGCGGCGCTGGGAGTCGAGAAGCCGAAGGACAGAGCCGAATATTGCCTTATATTCGGATGCTACCGGCCGTTTACGACTCCTTTCCTCGTGCGGGACTTTGTACGTCTTCTGAATTTGCTGAATGTCGATTACACTTATCTTGAACAGGAGCACTGCTGCGGTTTCCCGTTTTTCCTGACGGCCTCCGCGGGGGAGCTTGGAGACGCCAAGAGCACGAGCGGGGAGTTCAACCGGTTGAATTCCGACCTTGCGCGGCAAAAGGGAGCCTCCAAATTAATCTACTGCTGTGCGGGATGCGTGCACGCGGCGCGCGAAACGCTCCCCGATGAGACCGATCGCCACGGGTACATGATAGACCTGATGCTCGACTGTCTTGAAAACAAGCAGCTTGAAGCCCTCCCGACCGTCATTGGCTACTTCGAGGGGTGTCACACCTTCACCAGTAAGAATTTTCCGGGCGTCAAGCTGGATTGGGACAGGTATCGACGCCGGTTGGGAGAAATCAAGGGGCTGGAAATCGTCAATATAGCGGGGGGGATGTGTTGCAAGAACTCCGCTGAAAAGATCGTCGATGCAGGGTTGAAAATGAATGTTCAAAAAATCCTGGCCCCGTGCAGCGGATGTTATGGGGCGCTTTCAAAGGCTTCCCAAGGAAAAGCGCCGGTGATTGGCTTTGCCGAGCTGTTCATGCAGAGCCTGGAGCACACCGCGAAGCTCGCGGGAAAATGAACGTGGCTTCGGGGTCTTGGATCTTCTCCATGATCCTGCCAGGATGGGAGCCCGCGAGGGCGGCGGCGCTATTCGGAAAAGCTGGAATACTTCTCCCTCCCTTCCCGGAGCAGCCGGTCGTACAGCGACTCCAGGGCCGGGTTGCAGCCTCGCAAACCTGCAACGACAGCCGCCGTCCAATCGAGATATTCCAGCCTGCGGGCGCTGGACCAATTCTCTGGGGGCGACGCGACGACGTCGCGCGCATTGCAGATTTTGTCGGCGATCTTTACGAGTTTCGCCGATGGGCTGAGACGGGGCGCGTGTTCGATCTGGAGGCGCTTTCTTTCGGTTTTGGGAAGATTCTTGTCGTCGGTGACCTCCAAAACAACCGAGAGAACCTCCCCGCCGAACAATTCCTCGATTTCCTCGGGGCCGGTGGACGTGTCTTCAATAACGTCGTGCAGCAAAGCCGCTATGACGACGTCAATGTCCCGGACTGCTCCCACGCGCCAGATAAGCTCGGCGACCTCGATCGGGTGGTTGACGTAAGGGGTCGCTTCCGCATCTTTCCTGCGCTGCATGCGATGCCTGTCAGCCGCGAAGCGCACCGCATCGAGGAGCCTGGAAACATGCAGGCGGGTGAATCGCATATCGCGCATCTCCTCTTGCTTCCCCTTTCCGCCTTGGGTCGGGCCACTGGAGCTATTGGTTCATCTTGTTGACCACTGCCAGATATTTATCCGCCTCACCCTCCACGGCCTTTTCTAGGAGCGTCTCGTTGCCTTTGAACTCCTGGATTTTTTCCGGAGGCAGTTTGAGGGCGGCGACGTATCCGTTTATGTAGGCCGCGCGGATGATTTCGCTGTCCCTCGGTTTTATGGCCGAATGCGTGGAGCCCGCGCCGAGCGTGAGCAGCACGATAACAGCGGTCAGGATTATGAATGCCGTCTTGGGCTTCATGACGTTCCTCCTTGGTTCTTTACGCTTCTGTGGAGAGGCGACCTCACCCAATTAGCGTTAGCATGGATCGTGCCGTCCTAAGGAGGAATCGGGATGCCGCTAGCGCCCCGGGTGTACGTTGCCGTGAAACATGAAGTACGCCGCTCCGACCAGACAAAGCCCGGCCCAGAGATAATCCAGCTTGAGGGGTTGCTTCATGTAAAAGAACGCGAAACCCGCGAATACGGACATGGTGATGACTTCCTGCAGCACTTTCAGTTGCCCCAGGTTGTAATACCGGATGCCGATCCGGTTGGCGGGAACCTGGAGCATATATTCAAAGAAGGCTATTCCCCAACTAGCGAGGATGACAAACGCCAAAGGCTTGCCGCCCATGTTCTTCAAATGGCCGTACCATGCGAACGTCATGAAAATGTTGGAGAGGAAAAGCAAAATGATGGGTCGTAGCATAATGCCGCTTTCGTGATCAGAATTGTCGCAGAGCCAACGCTCGATCGCAAACTGCGAGGAAGGCGCAATCAGAGGTGGCATGTATCATTATCTGCATGTCAAATCAACAGGAGAGATTGCTGTAGAAAAGCTGACGCACCATGAAGACCGTTGTTCTCTATTCTGCCCCAAACGGTATGCTGCGCCTTCTCTCCGGTGTATTTTTTCTTCATGCCATCCGATAGCATGAATTCGATTATTATACAAAAATCTTTTCGTATGGCTGTTTCGCATGGGTGCTGTCGATGGCCCTGGCCTCGCGAAACTTATGACTGGCCGCGTTGAGCAATGGCAAGGGGATGCCGAAGGTGGTTGAACGCACGGCAGTCGTGACAGCGTCAACAAAGGGGTTTTCGCAGATTCGGGGTGGAGGAGGCAGAGAGTGAGAGGCGCGAGATGGTTTTGGAAAGCGTGTGAGTCCGCATGCGTGGAGGGGGCAACGGATGGCATGCAGCGCCGATTTAGGACATTAGTGTTCTTAAATGAACGCAAATGAACAAAATTGATGAAGTTCTCTAAGTGGTTATTTGAAGATTTATTGTTTTATTTAAATATCTTATGGTTTGTTGGGCGGGGGCGAGCCGTTTCATGGGCGTGTGGAGCCTTTCTTGCAGAGAATGAGTATGGAAACTGGTTTTAAGGAGACGGCGTGCTGGGGCTTGAGGATCGGTGGAGCTTTACCGTAATGGGTTTCGGGCGGCGAAGGCGCATCCGTCGGCGTTCTGTAATTCTGTAAGACTCGATGTTCAGGTTTTTGGATTCGGTGTAGCAGGAATGCGGGTTTATGGGCGGAGAAGTCGTGAAGCCAAAAGGCAGCAAACCCGTGCAGAAACTACTTTTCCCTCTATG
>CALFXO010000144.1 GCA_937958025.1 uncultured Syntrophobacteraceae bacterium | reverse complement strand
AGAAGAACTTGTGGGGTCTCGGACCGTGACCGCAAGTGAAGGGAGCGCATTGCCGTTGGAAGTGATGCGTTCTTGGGAAAAATCAAAGACCATCCGTAAATCAGGGCCAAGAAGTGGAGGCTAGCTGGGGAGGCGGGTGCATGTTGTTTACGGGAGGAGCAAGCTTTTTACTTGTATCGCAGGTTTTTTGAGGGTGAACTCATCAGCCTAAGCCCTCGAACAGGTTTTATGGGAATTTTTTGATGGAAATGCAATGTGATATTTTGGCCCGACCCGGTTTGTGGTCATTTGACGTGCGGTCTATGGGCTTCCGCGTAGGCCTTGAGCACGGCTTGCATCCGCGCAATATGCCCTTTGCCGTGCGGCTTGAAAAAATCAACAACTTCCTGTTCGAGCCGCGGGTGCACGGATTGCTAGGGAGAGGATAAAACTAGCTTGGCACGCGTCCAATCGGGCTTTGGTCCGTGTTCTTCTTTATCCTCCGCAATCCGTCGTTCAAGTTCTTCCTCCGACATGGCGTCAATTTTGCTCAAATCGGTCCAGCTGTTTGGCTTTAAGCTTCGCTGCCGCATAGCTTTTTACATGTTTGTCTTTCTTCATTGCGCGCTCTTACAAAGAGACCGTTAATTGGCTATCTTAGGACAGCCTCCCAGGAGTAGAAAGGGAGATGGAATAGGCCGGCATGACGGCCGCCGGGCGCGGAGGCGTGAAGGTCCCCCATCCGCGCCCGGCTGGCGGGTTTATTTCTTATTCTTTTCGCTGAGCTTGGACTTCAGCAAATCGCCGAACGTTCCCATGGCGCGGGGCGGCTCTTCGATATATTTCTTGTAGTCGCGCCCGTTTTCTCCTTCGTCGTCATGGGCGCCCCTGCCCTTGCCCGCGCCCTCGACCACGAGCGCGAGGGAAAGGCGTTTGCCTCCCTTGTCAACGCTTTCCACCTTCACCTCGACCTGCTGGCCGGGCTGCACCACGTCCTGCGGGTGCTTGATGCGCTTGCCCCCGCCCATCTTGGAAATATGGACGAGCCCATCCACGCCGGGCTCGAGGGTGACGAAGGCCCCGAAATTCGTGAGCCGCGCGACCACACCCTTGCACCGCGAGCCCTGGGGGTATTTGCTCTCGACGTCGTCCCACGGGTTCGGGAGCGTGCCCTTGAGGCTGAAGGAATAGCGCTCCTTGTCCCAGTCGAGCTTCAGGACGATGACTTCCACGTCCTGCCCGACGGTCAGGATGTCGCCGATGTTGTCCACGCGGCTCCAGCTGATTTCTGAAATCGGCAGCAGCCCTTCTATGCAGTCCACCCGCACGAAGGCGCCGAAGTCTCGGAGCGAGGTGACGGTCCCCTGGACGGTCATGCCCTCCTTGAGCGTCTCCCTGAGGGCCTCTCTCTGCTCGCGGCGTTCCTCCTCCAACACTGCCCGGTGGGAGAGCACTACGTTGCGGCCCTTTTCGCCAAGCTCCGTGATTTTGAACGAAAAGCGCTTTCCTACGTAGTCTGCGGGATTTTCCACCCGCTGCAGAGCCATCTGGGAGAAGGGGCAGAACGCCCGCACGGAGCCGCCGACCCGGACTTCAAACCAGCCCTTGATCTCCTTCTCCACCGATCCCTCAACGGGGATGCCGCTCCGCCATGCGTCCTCCAGATGCTCCCGTCCGGCGTCTCCACTCGCGATCTTCGTCGTGAAGACCACTTCGCCGTTTGTGTCGGAGAGGAAAAAGGTTTGGATTTCATCGCCTTCCTTGACGGGGAGTTCGCCGTTCTCGTCGAGCAGCTCTTTCTTGTCCAGGCACCCTTCGCTCTTGCCGCCAAAATCTATGAATATCCAGTCCTCGCCGATTTTGCTGACCACGCCTTGCACCTTTTGACCGGGCTCCAACCGCCCGGTGTGCAAGGAGCTTTCCTCGAGAAGCTTCCCAAAGTCCTCTTCCCCGAAGGACTCTGCCTCTTTCTCGACGGACTCATCCAGCTGCTTGTTGTCGTTGTTCTCCATGCGTGCTCCCCGCTTGCATTGCCATGCTCCACCTTCCTCCGTCGGAAGGTGCAGGTCAAAGTGTCGTTCCCCCGGAAGCGGCCGGCGCCATCGTCGAATCCATCATGGATTCTCCCTCCGCCGCATCCCGAACAAGGGCTTTCCGGATAAAATCCGGAAAATGATAACAAAGTAATAATATTCCCAAATACGACTTTGACCTGTCAAGTGCAATTATGCATCTACAAGGCGGAGTTTTTGGCCGTGAAGGCAACGCTCTTCGTTGATCCGCACCGCAAGCGTGAATTCGGCTGATATTGCGATCCTGGATTCTTCAACCGCTTCGACCACCATCTTCCCAGGTCCCCTGAAAGATGCCGTCCTGCCGGGATTCAGCACGTAATCTCGCGGATCTCCTTCGCTGGTGATCCAGACCCTTCCTTCGATGCATCGGACGAGGCGCTCCCGCCGGTCGAGCTCGACGCTCATCATTGCCCCCTTCAATAGATCCAGAACCATGACGTTCCCTTCCGTGTTGGTGGGTGCGTTTCCTCTTGCAGATTCTTGATGGATACTATAGATGGAGTGAGGAATAATAACAGACGCAAATAATCATAATTGTAATCATAACACTTTGTGTTTTTGCATATCTGTTATGCTCGATTTGACCCGAAACTGCACCGTACGGGAGACGCGGGGACATGACGGAGCCGAAAGACCATGGGACAGGGGTCCGGAAGACCCTTTACGAGGAAGTGGCCGAGAAGGTCAACCGGATGATCGAACAGGGCGTCTTCCGCGCGGGGGAGCGCATCCCGTCGGTGCGCTCCGTGAGCCGCCGGTTTGGGGTGAGCGTGAGCACCGTCCTTGGGGCCTACAGTCTCCTCGAAGACAGGGGCGTCATCACCGCGCGTCCGCAGTCGGGCTATTACGTGAACGCGAGGACCCCCGCGCCGTCCCCCGCCCCGTACGCTTGCCAGCCCGTCCCCGGCCCGACGAGCGTGCCCAACAGCGAACTCTCGCTCTCCATATTGCAGGCTTCGAGCATGCCGGGCGTGGTCCCGCTCGGGGCCGCCATCCCGAACCCCGACCTCCTGCCGCTCGACCGGCTGAGCGGCATGCTCTCTTCGGTTGCGCGCCGGTACAAGCTGCAATGTGCGTCCTACGACGTTCCGCCCGGCTGCCGGGGTCTGCGCGTCCAGATAGCTCGGCGCGGCCTCGCCATGGGGTGCGGCTTCGCCCCGGAGGAGATCGTCACCACCTCGGGGTGCCTCGAGGCCGTTTTTCTTGCGCTTCGGGCCACCTGCAAGGCGGGCGACATCGTGGCCATCGAGTCGCCCACCTACTACAACTTCCTGCTCATGATCGAGCAACTCGACCTCCGGGCGCTCGAGATCCCTTGTCATCCGAGGGACGGCGTCAGCATGGACGCCCTCCGCTACGCCTTCGAGCACAACAATATCCGCGCTTGCCTCTTCAATCCGAATTTCAACAACCCAACGGGGAGTCTCATGCCGGAGGCGAACAAAAGGGCGCTGATGGAGCTTCTGGAAGCCTACGACGTTCCGCTCATCGAGGACGACATTCACGGCGACCTGGCGTTTGCGCCCGAGCGCCCTCCGGCGGTCAAGGCGTTCGACAAGCGGGGTCTTGCGCTTTTCTGCACCTCGTTTTCAAAGACGCTTGCGCCGGGGTACCGCGTCGGCTGGATCGCGCCAGGGCGCTACCAGGCGGAGGTGGAGCAGATAAAATCCATAACGAGCATTTCGACCGCCACTCCCACGCAGCTTGCGGTTGCGGAGTTTCTCGCCAACGGAGGATACGACCGGCACCTCCGGAAGATCCGGAGGGTTTTCGCCTACCAGACGGCCCGCATGGCGGAGGCGGTCGGCAGGTGTTTTCCGGAAGGGGTTCGGGTTTCGCAGCCCGTGGGCGGCTGCGTGCTGTGGGTGGAACTGCCGAAGGGATGCGACGCGATGCGGCTCTATGAAGACTCCCTCGCAAACGGCATAAGCATTGCGCCGGGACCGATATTCTCCGCCACGGGCAAATACGCGAACTGCATTCGCCTGAATGCCGCGTTCTGGTCGGCGCAGGTCGAGCAGGCGATCGAGAAGCTGGGAAGCCTCGCCAAGGCCGCGATGTCGAGTTGAAGCGGGGGCGAGGGGAAGGGGTGGCGGACGCGAGGCGTGGATGCGCCTCGATGCTCTTGAGTCAACGCTATTGAGATGCGCTTCTTTCGACGGCGTACACCGTCGTCTCCAGCAGGTGCTTGCCGTAGAGGTCCACATCGGACGGCGCCTGATAGGATGCCATCGTCCTGAGGGGCGTTGCGGAGAGGTTGCCCCGTCCAGGGTCCCCGATGAAAATGTCCGGACCTGGCAGACGGACCAGCCAATCGAGGACCCGAACTGAAAAATCCGGGTCGTAGAACATATCGCCCGCGAGGACAACGTCAATGCCCCCCAATTCCACCCCGATCAGGTCTTCCGTCGTTGTCTGGATCACGACGCCGTTTAACTCGGCGTTGAGCGCTATCGCCTCCACTGCCAGAGGGTCGATGTCGGCGGCGAGCACCGACGCGGCTCCCCGCTGCATGGCCGCAATCGCCTCCACGCCGCATCCTGCTCCAAAATCGAGCACCCGCCTGCCCGCGACCATCTCCGGATTGTCGAGGATGCAGCGCGCGAGCGCATGGCCTCCGGCCCAGCAGAATCCCCAGTAAGGCGCGTCGAGCTTCATGTCCGTGAGATCCTTTTCGGTGGCGCGCCAGAGTGGGCATGCATCCGTAATCAGGTGCAAGCGCATTTCGGGGCAGAGAAAAGGGGTCATGATTTGCGTGTTCTCCATAACGAAAGCTTTCCTGTCCATCACTTCCCGGCTCTCCCGATTATTGGCCCATTTTTCGAGCGGTGTACGTTGCTTGAATCCGTTTGACTTCTTAATATTAGTAGTGCGAGAATAAACGCTTGCCGCGAGGATCGGACGCTTGCGCCACCCTTGCGGTTCCGGCGTAGTGGATTGGAAACTCCTCCACCAATTTCCCATGTCGAGGTGCAATCTGATTATGCGGCGTGCAGCGCGCGTGAGCGCAGGCATCATTTTCTTGCTGGTGGGACTGGCGGGACTCGTGCTCCCGATCATACAGGGATGGCTCTGCCTTGCGATTGGCGCGGTCATCCTCTCGAAGGACATTCCCTTCTTCGCCCGTATGGAGAACTACCTCGTTTCGCGTGCTCCGCGGGTGGGAAAGGTTCTGGATTACCTTCGGAGGCGTTTTCCCATTCTCGCCGAGTGAATTTCCCGGTGGAAGGAACCGCGTGATTGACCGCGCCGTGCGAGCCGCACCGCCATGCTGACTCGCTATTCCCTTGAAACGCTGACCGGAATGGCTCCGAGGATCTTCTCCATCTCGCCGGGCGGCATTTTCACCAGCAGTCCCCGTTTTCCTCCATTGATGCAGATCTCCTGAAGAGCCAGAATGGAATCCTCTACATATACGGGGAGCCGTTTCCTTGTCCCGAAAGGGGACACTCCTCCCGGCATGTAGCCGGTGTGCCTGTTTACTGCATCGGGACTACACGGGGCTACGGTCTTTACGCCGAGGACGCGGGCAAGCTCCTTGGTCGAAACCTCCCTGTCGCCATGCATGAGCACTATGAAGGGGTTCTTGCCCTCATCCTCCATCACGAGCGTCTTGACCACCGTATGCTCTTCGACGCCCAGTTCGCGCGCCGCGACTTTCGTTCCGCCTTTGTCTTCATACTTGTAAAGCGCTTCCTCGAATGTGGCCCCATGCTCCTTGAGCATCCGGAGCGCCGGAGTCATCGCAGTCTTTCCCTTGGACATAAATTTCCGAACCTCTTATATGCCGCGTCGGATCAAACCCTTCCCAAAAGCGGACGGACGCCCGGTGGCGGTTCTACCGCTCCCGTGGCGTCCGTGGAAACGCTCCGGCGCGTTGCAATGTGCGGTGCGCCGTCAGTGATGGACTGCGGCTTCCGGCATTTCTCCGTGTTCATGATGCATTTGCGGGTGAACAGGCGGAGCTGGCTTGCCAGTGAATGGGCAACCTTCGCCCGGATGCTTCATCGGGAGAGGGGGCGGCGCATGCTCCGCCATTCCCACGCCTTCGCCATGCGGAGGGGGAGGCGGCAGCATGGCGGGTTTGGCCTCGAACCCTTCGCGATGCTCCCTTCCCTTGATATGGGCGAGCCATGTCTCGAGAGCCGCGATCTCCTTCTCGAAGCCCTGGACCCCCGCGGCCTGCGCCCCGCCGAGATACCCGAGGTAAGAGGTGTAGGGGCCGATCATCTCGGCCTCCATGTCGAGTATTTTATCGTGGTTTTCTTCGAGCTTTGCCATGGAACACTCACGCAACGCTGTGAGAGCATCTTCCGCGGAGTCGAAACGCTTACCGAGAAGCTCCTTGAAGTCCGCCGGGTTGGCCGCGAAAGGCTGCACCACTTGGCTCTGCATCCCCCACAGGACGGGGACCTTCGATTCCCGAAGGCCAATTTTGCCGTCGCACGCCTTGAAGTAGTAGCGCGTGGGAAGAGACATGGCCAGTCCGAGGACCACGATGGTGAGGATTATCAGGGGCAGCACGATTATTATGCGCCTTCCCAGCAAATGCCTGCTGCCCGTGGAGCCGCTCAGGTAGTCGTATTCCGCCATAGTTATTCTCCTTAGGTAGTGGTTGTGATGTCTTTACCGATTTTTATCCTTACACCAATATTACCGTGTCTAATCTAGCAGATTGATGCGCTAGGGCAAGAGAAATCCCGTAATCATCCCAATATGGGGGGATGCGACCGGCAATTCCCTGATTTTCCTCTTTGAACCTCTGTATCGATTTGACAGCTGTTATAAAATCGTCTATCTAAATGACACTGTTCACTAGATTTTCGTATTGGAGCCCAAGTTCAACAACTATTTCGATCACGGGAGAAGTCAGTATGCCCAGCAGCAAGAAAGTCAGCTTTGATGTTCTCACCCCTGTACACTTCATCAGTCGCGCCGCCTCTATCTATCCGGACAAGACAGCGGTGATCAATGGCGAAAAGCGGTTCACATACCAGGAGTTCTATGACAGGGTGAACCGGCTTGCCAGCGCCCTCAGAAATATCGGCATAGGGAAGGACGACAAGGTGGCGTTCATGTGCCCCAACATCCCCCCCATGCTTGAAGCTCACTATGCCGTGCCGATGATCGGCGCTGCCCTAGTGAGCATAAACATCCGGTTGTCTTCGCGGGAAATCGCATATATCGTCAACCACTCGGATGCCAAAGCCCTCTTTGTGGACAACGAGTTCGCGAACGTCATTCAACCGGTTGTCGGCGAATTAACGAATGTGAAGACGATTGTAAATGTCTGCGATATTAGCGATGACAAGCCGCTTCCCGGAACGGACTATGAATCTTTCCTGATGACGGGTTCGACGGACCCGGTCGAGCCCGTTGTGGATGACGAGTACCAGATTGCCACCATCAACTACACCAGCGGGACGACGGGGCTTCCGAAAGGCGTTATGTACCACCATCGCGGGGCCTTCCTCAACGCCATGGGCGAAGTGATCGAGTTCGGCATCAACTCCACGTCCGTCTATCTGTGGACGCTGCCTATGTTCCACTGCAACGGCTGGTGCTTCACATGGGGCATCACCGCAGTTGGCGCAACGCACGTCTGCCTGCGTAAGGTCGTTGCCGACGAAATCTATCGAGTGGTGGAAACCGAAGGCGTTTCGCATCTTTGCGCCGCTCCGACGATCCTCATCACCATGTCCACTTTCCCGGGCGCGAAGAGCCTCAACCTCAAACGCCCGCTCAATATCATGACCGCCGGCGCCCCCCCGGCCCCCACCGTCATCCAGAACATGGAAGCCATTGGCGCCACGGTCACTCAGACCTACGGCCTCACCGAGGTGTTTGGCCCGCACAGCATCTGCGAGTGGCAGACCAAGTGGGATGACCTCTCCCTCGAAGAAAGGGCCAAGATTAAGGCGCGCCAAGGCGTGCCTTACGTCCATGCTCTCTGGATGGACGTGGTCAATCCCGAGACGATGGAGTCCGTTCCAAGGGATGGCATGACCATCGGCGAAATCGTCATGCGGGGCAACAACGTCATGCTCGGCTACTATAAAGACCCCGACGCGAGCGCGGAAGCCTTCAAGGGCGGGTGGTTCCACAGCGGGGACCTTGCGGTGATGCACCCGAACAACTACATCCAGATCATGGACCGCAAGAAGGACATCATCATCAGTGGCGGTGAGAATATTTCCACGGTGGAAGTGGAAAGCGTCATCTACCGCCACCCGAAGGTGATGGAAGTCGCGGTCATCCCCGTGCCCGACGAAAAATGGGGCGAGGTGCCGAAGGCGTTCGTTGTGCCGATGCCTGGGGAGACGCCTACCGAAAAGGAAATCATCGATTTCTGCAAGGAGAACCTCGCGCGCTTCAAGGCCCCGAAGTCCGTGGAATTTGGCGAGCTGCCGAAGACCGCTACCGGCAAGGTGCAGAAATTCAAGCTGCGCGAAAAGGAATGGGCTGGCAAGGAGCGCCGGGTGAACTAAAACGCGGGCTGCACCGCCGCTGATCTTTTTCTCCCTGAGAGAGGAGGCGATAGAGCGTTCCGTTCATATGGGGATGGAGGGCGCCGGATTATTGTGCGCTATGACCATCCCCATTTTTGTCGCGTCGCCGCCAGGGAGTTCCAAGGAGTTCTCCTGGCGGAGGACAACTTCCTTCTTTTAGGAGCGGCTTCCAGCCGCGACGCGCGACCGATCATGTCGCGGCTGGAAGCCGCTTCTACGGGGACATTATCCTCATCCCATCATTTCCAGAAACGCCTCGATGCGAATCCTCAACCGCTCCGCGTCCGATTCCGAATAGTCCGTTTCTATCTGAAGGAAGGGCAAGCCGTGCTTATCCTCCACGAATTCCTTCACCTTGTAGGATTCTATATTGAAGGTGTGGCAGGCCTGCCATGTGACGTCGACCACGCCGTCTACATGGAACTCCCGAATGAGTTCATCCAGCAGTTCAAACCGCAGCGGATTGGGCGACATGCACGAACAGGGGACTTTCAGGTACTGCTCGGCGATGGCCCGGAGCGGGTCGCCGTTTTCGCGGATGGTGAAGAACTTCTTGTATCCGCTGCAATTTTCCATGACCACCATGTTGGCCCCGCATTCCTCAATGAGACGCACCACCTTGTCAGACCCGATCCCCACGGGGGTTCCGGTCACAAGGATGCGCGGGGCGCCGGCGCTGAACGGGCTTTCCCTGCGCTCGACCTTCCCCCGAACTTCCGCGATGGCCTCCTTGATGAGTTCCAGTCCCCCCTCCTTGTCCGCCAGAAATCCGAGCCGGTGCTTGAGTTCGAGCATCTCCATGCCGGTGACGGGGGAGGGCTTCGTCTTTACGAGGTCCATCAGCTCCTTGAGCGCTCCGCGCTCTCGGTTCATCACTCGAATGGCCTCCGAGAGCTTCGCGTCGGTTATCTCGACCTGGAATTCCTTCTCGATCCGCTCCTTGAGGAGGCGAACCTGATCCGTCCAGTAGGGGAGGGCGGTCTCCGGCTCTTGGTTTTGGGGCAACTGGAGCAGGTGCACCGGGCGATGCCTTTCCAGGAGTTCATACATCTTCTTTTTGCCGTCGCAGGTGGTTTCCGCGATGATAAGATCGGAAAAATGGAAAAAAGGGCACGTGTCGGTTATAGCGAAGCCGAAGCTGCTCTTTATGAGCGGACAAAGATTGCGGGGCAGGACTTTTTCGGCGTCGGCGATGGGCTCGTTTCTAGTGCCGCAAAGGGGGAGCGGGATGGCTCCGGCGGCGACCACCAATTCAACGGGTGAATAAAGGCAGTAGACGCCCGCGACCTTCCGCCCTTCCTCCTTGGCCTTCTCGATTTCAGCTAGGTTCCGCCCGCTCAACTCGGTCAATTTCTCCAACACCGAAAGGCTCATGTGACTGCGCCGCTCCTTTCATTGGCTCATGAAGCAAGGGCTAACCGGAGCGCGCTTATCCGGCGCCCTGCAAGAGTGGTGGGCTTTCGTCCCGTCCCCGGATATCCCCTGCTGTTTCCATATTGTCTCTATACTCAAAAAAACGATATGTACAATAGGTAATGTCAATGATTTTGCGACGCAACTCATTAGTGGTCCGATAGAACGCCGACGCCACCGCATCGAGGGTCTGTGGAAATCTCACCCTTTGCGACTATCTTGCTCCCTTGCCTTTTTCATCACGCAATGAACGCTTCCGGGATCATTCCTGCAGTCCGATCAAATAGTGGAACCCATCGGGACCGCACTTCGCCATGAGCGTATCAACTATTTTCCTGGACTTCAGTTCGCTGTCGTGGGGGCCGGACATGTAGAAGGGCTTCCCGTCTTTGCCGAATTCGTACTCCGTGGGACATGCCTCCGGGTCGATGTCGCCGAAGATCAGCCGGGCGGTTCGGTAGTCTTTGTGGGGAGGGAACCCGAGGTCCGCAGCGTAGGCCGCCGCCGCTTCGACCAGTTTCCGGGCGCATGACGGATCGATGCTTTGCATATTCTCGTTTTGCCTGATCCAGCCCAGTCGGTGCTCATATTCGCTGAGAGGCAACACCGCGAACGCCACGTCCTTAACGCCGAGGCAATGAACGTCCACAAGGAATGTGCTCACCGCGAGAGCCTGGCTCGGCATGCTCCGGGCGAGCACGACGCTCCCGACGCCCAGGGTGAAGAGGCCCTCGGGGGCCAGGCATTCGTATATGGGGGCGGCCCCCGCGACGGTGAGCTGTTTCATCTGCGCCCACCTCCCGCCCACGTCCTGGGACGCCTTTTGGACGGCCCGGACCTCTTTGCGCTTTGCGGCTTTCTTTGCGAGCTGCTTCTGTCTTTTCTTAGGATCGACCGTCATGCTCCATGCTCCTTCGTTTTGAATCCGTTGCGATCATCCGCATCCTCCTTGCAGGAAGTGCAGAGGTTGCGAAGAGCCGCCAGCGTCTCTTCCGGCTCATTGCATTTGAAATCTTGCGATGCGGCTGGACGCCCGATATATCCGCGACGCATTATTCCCGCAACTTCAACCATCATCTCCGTTTTCGTGAGAGTGTACATTCCCCCGCGGGCTCCTTCAAAGCAACAATTCAGCGCGGCCAGGGCCTGCCCGAACCGCAGCGCTTGGGCGACGCCGTCTTCCGTGATGCGCTCAAGCCCCCTGGCGGCGCTACGCCCGAGCATGTGAACGATGCCGGCGCTGCACCAGTCTCCTGAGCCTGTCGAGTCCATGAGCCGTTCGACCCCAAAGGCGCTCATCGTCTTCCATTCGTCCCATCCGTCATGATTCCTTCTCAACCTGTATGCCGCGCCTCGGTCGCCCATGGTCTCAACGAGCAGCACCGGGCCATCCTCGGGTCCCAGACTCTTCCAAAAGCCGTTGTCTGTTTCAGCCGAATGCTTCACGATATGGCTCAACCGGATGGCTCGCCGGAATAGTTTCATATCTTTGACGCCGGGTGGTTCAAAAAACACGAGCGCTCCAGATTTCCTTGCCGTCGCGGCCAACTCCAGCACGCCCGGCGCCGCCCTGTCGAAATAGAAAACCTGTGCATCGGGGAGGACGCTCCGCAAGGTCCGGGCCGTTTTCACCGTCACTGCTCTATACCATGGCAATCGACTGCCGCAGTGAGGGCAGGTGGTCGAAAATCGGTGGGATGCGGCGCTTGCCTTTTCCCTGAACTGTTCAATGATAACGGGTGTTTTGATTTTTTCGTCGAATCGGACGAAGTCGGACGCAACGTCGAACTTCGCAAACTCGGCGGCTATCTTCCCGGCCGCCGCGTCCGCGCCGAGGCGAGCGACGGGGAGCGTCTTCCATCCAAGGCTCGCCAGGATAATCATCATATTGCCGCATGAACCCCCTGTCCATACCCTTGGGGATTTTAGGCAGTCCTCTCTGATGACAACGTCGAGAGTCATCAGCCCCGAGCCTATGCAAACGGGTGTGGACGACGGGAGCCACGGGACGGTGAGGCCCTTCATGGGAAGTCCCCCCAAATCTTCCTGATTGCGGCTTCGGACCATTCCCTACTGGGACAGCCCGATGTCTGACAACGCCTGTACGGCTCCTTCGTGGCAGGTGGGGAGGCGGCATTCGCCGCTGAAGCAAGCCTTGCCCTTGTTGAGGGTCTTTGCGAGGACGGCAGCCGCCAGAGCGCTCGCGGCCCCGGCTCCCGCTCCCATGTGGCTTTTGGCGATGACCTCGTCCGGCAGGAGCGGATTGTCGCTGCCCCAGTAGCCAATGCAGAAGATGATATTGGCGCAGAGGAGCCCGATTTTCTCAGATCGTCGGATCATGCGGAGGTAGGGGACCCCTTCCATCTCGAGTCCCTCTATATTGTACTTGCGCATAAGGAAACGCAGCACCAGTTCGTTCTGGATGGCGATGCCGGGCACGGTGAGCATTGGCCCTCCCGTATGAATCCGGCAGCTTACCAGGCCCTCGAGGTCCTCCCTTGTCAGCTGGTTGCCGTTCGGGAAGTCGTGCACGCCCGTTTCTATCTCCTGGGGAATGAGATACGTGGGGAGCATGATGTCGAACCTGTCGCCGCAAACGATGCCTGCCTTCCCGATGATGGAGATGCTTTCGATCCGCGTCGAAAAGGCTTCTATCAGCTCCCGTATGATTTCGGTTGCCTGGAGACCGAACGCGTAATGGATATTGATGATATACGGCGCCCGCTCCCGCACGGAAGCCCAGTCTTCGATTTTGATCCGCCTGTCCACCCGCTCGGGGTCGAGCTTGAAGGCGTCGATTACCTGCACGTCTATCCCGGTGTTGTGGACGTCAGGTATGAAGCGTATCCCAAAACGCTCCTCGTATTTCACCCTCTCATTGAAAAGCTCCGGGTCCAGCAGGCAAAGCCGGTAGAGAGCGTAGTGGAGGCCGCCGGGCTGGTCGAGGTCCAACCCCGTGAGCTCCGGCTCCTCCTTGGCCAGTGCGATGATTCTTTCCCTGTTGATTTCCGCGAAATCCGTGAGGCAGCTGACCACGTTGTGCAGATCGCTGGAGATAATGATAATGGGGCGGCTTGTATGCATCTGGGCGCAACTGTCAAGGTTTTGCATCCAGAGGCGCGCCTTGCTGGAATGGTTGGTTTCCGCGAACTCGCTTGCGAATTCCACCACCATCTTCTCAAACTCGTTCACCATGATATTAGTGATGAGGTCGAACAACCCGTAGCGCAGCGACGCGTCGAGGTCTTTGAGCTCCCTGTAGCTGACGCTGAACTTGCCCGCGAGACGGCAGAGGATTTGGTTCTTCTCCGGGGATTTCTTGTTGTTGCGGAGGTTTTCGATATCGTCCAGTAGCGGATCTCCCGACAGGAGGCTCTTGATCTTTCCGGATTCTATGCCATACATCATGAAAGACGTTACAATATCGAATATGTCGGTCTTGCCCTCGAGGGCTATGCATTTGAAGTACCCTGCGCCCATCTCGTAGATTGTGCGCACTCTCGCGCCCTTGGCTCCGCTTTCGACGTAGACCACTCCGTCCACCGAACTCAAGTTCTCAGGCTTGTTCTGAATGTAGAAATACTTCGCGCGAGATATTTCGTAGGGGAGTCGCTGCATGGCGCAGGAGAGAGCGTTCACGTCGATCCGCCGCTCTTCGTTGCAGTAGGAATGAATGCAGGGCTCCATGCGCTTGTAGCGCTCATAGAGGCTGCCTACCAGCAGTTTGCCCGTGATTATCCCGTGGCTCACGCTGATGCAAAAGTTGGAGAGCGCCTGGAGTATCCTGTGCGCGCGGTAGTCGTCGTTTTCCCACCAGTTGTCGTCTCTCGCGGCGTCCATTCCACGTTCTCCCGGTTGGCGTCGGTGCATAGACTCCCCCGCCCGCCGGGGAAGCCGCCTCCACAATAGCAGGAAACGCCATTGCCGGTCAAAGGCTTCCTCACGCGGAGACGCTGCGACAGTCGGAGTCTCGCGATTATTATTTGTTGGCAAGCGAGGAAATTAAGTCTTGAATAGGCGCCTGCGCTTGAACGATAATTTGATGCTTAAACAATCTTTGTGTCGCTTACAGTCAGCGCCGAAATAGCAAGGCGAACGGCGGAGATTCGTTCTCGTCCGGGTCGTCCGTTTTGGTGCGGAGCGCTATGACTGCGGCGCGGTTAAAGCCCACACGGCGGAGAATGAGCAGTCCGGGAGCATTGTGCAATGGATGAGCGGAGCGATGCAAGGCGTTTGCGCCTGCGCATTCTTTTCTATTCTTTATTATGGATGTTTGTATCAATCTTGCTGGTCGCCGTTTTGTGCCTTCTTCAACTAAACGAGCACCTGAGAAAAGACGCTCGAAGAGACCTGATGGCAATCCTCAAGGGGCGGACCGCCGAGATAGATGCGTATGTCGGTAGGATGCGGGATATTGCCGGGCAGATTTCGAGTCGAACCGTCATCGCGGAGAAACTGGAAGAATACAACAATGGCCTGATGACCCTGGATGCATTGCAGCACTTTTGCACCCCAAAGCTGCTGGACCCGATGAGCCGATCCGCGGACCTGGTGGGACTTGCCCGGCTGGATATCAGAGGAAATTCCATTGTTCAACTCGGGGTTCCTGTTCCGGAAAGCCTATTGCGCCCCCCCGACGGCGGTCTGGAGATTGCGGTAGGAGGGCCGGTCCGTATTGGAGACGACGAGTGCTTGTGGACCTTCTCTCCAGTGCTGAATAAGCGTTCAGAGCCGATCGGAGCGGACGTCTTGCTCTTCGCAATCTATGGTCTGAGAGATATCGTCACGGATCGTGAAGGATTGCGGGGGTCGGGGCAGGTCTTTGTCTGTGAGCGCCGCGGCGGCGCCGCTTCGGTTTTTCTCGCCAGCGGGGGACGCCAGTCCTGGGATGCAATCAAGGGGGATTCTCCCATCGGGGCTGCCCTCGCCAAGGCGCTCCGGAACGAATCCGGCGCAATAATCATGGGAACCGGCGGCCGGGACCGGGAGGCGGTCTATGGGCCCGTCCGGGGCGTTCCCTGGGGCGTGGTCGTCAGCATGGCCCGGGATGACATCTATGCTTCAGCCGATTACCAAGTGCGCATGGCGGGCAACGTCATTATTGTCATGCTGCTGATCGGCGCCCCCGGCATGGTGTTTATCCTGCGTCCCCTTACTGGCAATATTATAATTCGGGAAGATCGGTTCCGGGCGCAAATAGTCGAGAAGACGGAAGCCTTAAGAGAGGAACTGGAGGGGCGGAAGAAAGTTGAGCAGAAGCTTCGCGAGAGCGAAGAAATGCACCGGCGCCTCTTTGAAATGGAGTCGGATGCCATTATTCTGGTGGAGAACTCGACTGGGCGGATACTCGAAGCCAATGCCGCGGCTCTTGCTCTTTACGGACGTTCTCGTTCCGAGATCCTGCGGCTCAAGAACATCGACCTTTCCGCCGAGCCGGACCGGACCATGGCTGCCACAGCCGAGCGCCTCCCCGTTGTTCCCATCCGCTATCACAAGCATCGCAGCGGCGTCGTTTTCCCCGTTGAGATAACGGCGCGTCATTTTTCCCTGCAGGGACGCGAAGTCCACATTGCGGCGGTGCGGGACATTACAGAGCGAATGCGCGCCGAAGAGGCGCTCAGGGAGAGCGAGGAGCGTTTCCGCAGTTCGTTTGAACACGCCGCGAGCGGGATGGCGATTGTTGGCATGGAAGGACAATTCCTCCAGGTGAATGCGGCGCTTTGCCGGATGCTGGGATGGAGCGAAAGCGAGTTGCTCGGAATGAACCGCGCGGAGGCGCTTCATCCTGATGAACCCCTGGAGATGGGAAATGCCTTCGGCTGCAACGGACCGAGCCTGGCCGGGGTGCATGCTGAAAGACGCTATGTGCACCGCGACGGGCGCACTGTTTCGGTGACGGAGGGTGCGTCGGTTGTCTGCAATCCGCAGGGAGAGCGTCTTTATTGTATCGTTCAGCTTCAGGATGTAACCGCTTCAAAGGCGATGGAAGCGGAGAAGCGGAAACTGGAAATGCAGCTTCGCCAGGCCCAAAAGATGGAGGCCGTAGGCTCCCTGGCGGGAGGCATTGCCCATGACTTCAACAACATCCTGGCGCCGATCATCGGCTACACCGAAATCATGATGATGGGGGCGGGGGGGAATAGCTCCATGCGCCATGACCTGGAGCAGGTCCTCAAGGCCGCGCTACGCGCGAAGGAACTCGTGCGGCAGATCCTTACTTTTAGTCGCATGCGGACCGAAGTGGAGAGAAAGCCCATCGATCTGATCGCCACCGTAGAGGATGCGCTGAAGTTCCTGAGGGCTTCTTTGCCATCCACTATTGAACTGCGATGGAGCTTCATGTGTGAGCAGGCGGTGATCCTCGCCGATCCGACCCAGGTCCACCAAGTCCTGGTGAACCTCTGCACCAACGCAGCGCACGCCATGGAAGCAACGGGTGGAGCGATAGAGGTCGTGGTCCGGGAGGAGTTTCTCGATTCTCCTTACGAAGGGTTCGGAAGCGCCATGGCTCCTGGACGATGCGTGAAGCTTTCCGTGGTGGATAGCGGTTGCGGCATGGACCGCGAGACTCTTGAGCGTGTGTTTGACCCGTATTTCACCACCAAGGAGGTGGGGAAAGGCAGCGGGCTTGGCCTTGCCGTGGTTCATGGAATCGTTAAGCGGCATGGGGGCGTGGTCGATGTCGACAGCGAGCCGGGAGTAGGATCGTGTTTCCACGTTTACCTGCCCATGCTCGATGGGGCCCCTGTCCCGATGGACGTAGAAATCCCGCCGCTTTGTAAGGGAACGGGGAGCATCCTTTTTGTCGACGACGAAGAGGCGCTGGTGGAGGTGGTCGGAAGGATGCTCGAGAGTCTTGGCTATAACGCCGTGACCCGCACGAGCGGCGTGGACGCCTTGGAGCTTTTCAAAACGCAGCCGGATCGCTTCGACTTGGTTATAACGGATTACACCATGCCGCATATGACGGGCGGCGAACTGACCAAGAAATTAGTGCGCATCCGCCCTGACATTCCGGTCATTTTGTGCTCGGGGTTCAATGAGACAATCAACGAGGATACCGCAAAGGACGCCGGCGCCGCGATGCTGTTGACGAAACCGCTCAACCTTCACGGTCTCGCCGATGCGGTCCGAACCGCCGTGGATGGCCGCGCGGGGAGAGGGTGACCCTTCCTTCCGCACAGGAGAAAAGCGCAATTGTTTAGTGGCGCGGAAAAAGGGAAGGCCATGGGGTTTCCCCTATGGCCTTCCGAAATTGCTAGGAGCTCTCAGATTTTGAGGTGGAGCGTTCGCACGAGAATGCAACAGTAGCCGGTGTTCAGCAGCAGCAAGAGATCGATTTTCCACTAGAGCGTTGAGCGTATTCCGCGTGGAGTTTCAACATCAACCATCAGCATGCGCGGGAGTGGAGCATGAATGTGAGCCCGAGTCCGATTGGAGTTCATTCAGCTTCTCTGAGAGTCTCCCTTGGTGCCTAAGCTGTAAGGCTTAACCACTCTGTTCGGCTTTTTATAGATGCAATGCATGTGCCAAGTCTGAAACGCTTGTGGACGCTTACATGCTGGAGTTTTCCATTTGTAGTTGATGCATACTATTATTCAGGAATGCTCCGCCGTCGGCTTCAAACGGATGCTTCCCATTAAAAAAGCATAGAGGAAGGCAGGGCTTAGGAGTGCATCCATAAAATTGCGCAGTAGGTGAGTTGGTTGAATGATATTGTTCAATAAGGGTAATGCCCGTTGGAAACCGAAGCCAGCCGGATGCGAAAATAGTTCAATTCTCAGTTTGTGGATTCCAACGTCTATATGCTGCTCTTGATGAAGTGCTCGCATGGCTTGCACGGCGGGGGGCGCCGGGGGTGTGGGGCTATTTGTCCAGCCCTCATAAAACGGGCGCTGCTTTTGCTTCTCAACGATCTTTTCCTGAGTCCCGCGATTTCAAACTGGAGTCCGCTTCCGGATAATCCGCTTGCCTTCGATGCGGTCGAGGTATAAAACATTTTTAAATCCGTTGATAAGCCAAGGTGTATTGCTTGCTTATACTTTATGCGATGAGGTCGCCGGATGAAAAAGCTCAAGTCTCTTTTCAGACAGACGGAGTTCCACGCCCTCATCTTCTGCATTGCGCTCGGCTTGCTCAATTGGCCCTTCCTGGGAGCGCTGCGAAGCAGACGCCTCGAAGTCGTTGCCCTTTGCCTCTTCCTGTTCTGGCTGGTTCTTATAATATTGCTCCTGCTGATTAGCCGGTGCATTGAAGAAGATGACCGCGGATGCTCCGGGGAGTCGCGAAAGGACAAAACATGATCGAGCCGTGGGTTGTGCTGGCGGCGTTTTGTCTTTACTTCGGGCTTCTCTTCTGGGGCGCCCTATGGGTGGAGCGCAGGGCGGCCAACGGGTGGAGTCCGGTCAATAATCCGGTCGTCTATTCCCTTGCGCTCGGCGTCTATTGCACGGCTTGGACATACTATGGAAGCGTGGGAAAGGCGGCCTCCTCCGGCGTCTTGTTCCTTCCCATATACCTGGGGCCTACGATTGGCATACTGCTTTGGTGGACGGTCCTGCGGAAACTCGTGCGCCTCAAGAACATCCATCGGATAACGAGCATAGCGGATTTCATATCCGCCCGATACAATAAGTCCCAGGCGGTGGCGGCCATAGCCGTGGTGATAGCGATGGTCGGTCTCATGCCGTACATCGCGCTCCAGCTGAAGGCCATCATTTCCACGTTCCTCCTTATCACTGGGCAATCCTCTGGCGGCGTGGTCCGGTCTGGAGCGCCCGGCGGGTTGGGCCCGGGGAGCTATGTCGGTCCCTTGGTGGTCGCGCTCATGATAGCTTCAACGATTATGCTGGGCGTCCGGCGCCTGGACCCGACGGAGCGGCATGACGGCATGATGGCGGCCCTCGCGATTGAATCCGTTGTCAAGCTTGCGGCGTTCCTCGTGGTTGGGATCTTTGTAACCTACTTCATGTACGATGGATTCTCCGACATGTGGGAAAGGGTCGCCGCGTCGGAGCAGACGAACCCCGTGTCGGGGGGGATAGGCCCCGCTCCCTATGCGGAGTGGGCGAGTTATCTGGCGGTTTCCGTCTGGGCCATATTGTTCCTCCCTAGGCAGTTTCATGTTGCGGTTGTGGAAAACAGCGACGAAAAGCACATCCTGACGGCAATGTGGCTGCTTCCGCTCCATATGCTGCTGATAAACGTCTTTGTGCTGCCGATTGCCATGGGCGGCCTCGCCGGCGGGTTTTCGAGGGAGACCGCCGATGCCTTCGTGCTCCTGATCCCTCTCCAGTACGGGAAAGATTGGCTCGCCTTGCTGGTGTTTATTGGCGGGGTGTCGGCGGCGGGTGGAATGATAATGGTGAGTTCGATCACGCTGGCGACCATGATGACGAACCACCTGCTCCTGCCGGTCGTGGACTCGCAGCCCAGGCTGGCTATTTTGAAGCGCAACCTCCTGCGGTGCCGTTGGGCGGCCGTGGCGGGTCTCATCCTGGTGGGCTACTGGTTTGAAGAGCGCATCATAAGGGATGAGATGCTGGTGAATATAGGACTCATCTCATTCACCGCCGTGCTGCAATTCGCGCCGCCCATACTGGGGGGGCTCTTCTGGAGAAAGGGAAACGAATCGGGCGCCATTCTTGGGCTGTGCGGCGGATTCTTCGTTTGGTGCTACACCCAGTTGCTGCCGTCGTTCATAAGAAACGGGTGGCTTTCGCCCGGTTTGCTGAAGGACGGCCCGTTTGGCTGGGAGCTTCTAAAGCCGGAGGCATTGTTCGGACTCGCCGGGCTCGATCCGATCACCCATACGGTGGTTTGGACCATGCTCTTCAATGTGAGCCTGTATGTATTGGGATCGCTTTACTTCCCGCAGGACGAGGAGGAGCAGAGCATCGCCGAGCAGTTTGTGGGGGTCCTCGCCTCCTGTGGGCGTCACGTGTATGCGCCGCACCACGAAGGAGACGCCTATATCGATCTTGTCGCCAGGACGGAGGAGTTGCGCCGCCTTCTTTGCCAATATTTTCCGGAGGGCAAGGCGGAGTCCCTCCTGGACAAGTGTTTGGAAGACGCTGGGGTTAAGGGGGCGAGACGCATCTCGATTTTGCAGTTGGTGGAGCTCCAGGGAGAAGTCGAGAAGTTCCTTGCGGGCTCCATTGGCGCTCCGGCCGCCTACAAGGCGGTGCATCAAAGCGTGAAGCTAACCTCTCGGGAATCGAGGGATTTGGCGGAGGTTTACGCGGAGGTTCTGGCCGACCTGAAGGTGACGCCTTCGGAGCTGAAGCAGAAGATAGACTACTACCAGGAGCGGGAGTTGCTCCTTGTGCATCAGGCGAACGAGCTTGAAGGCAAAGTGGGCGAACTGGAGCGGGAGGTCGCCGAGCGGCGAAGGGTCCAGGCCGCGCTCCGGGAGAGCGAAGGGCGCTTCCGAGGCTTGGTCGAGGCGATGAACGAGGGGCTCGCGGTCGAGGACGCGAACGGCGTCATCATTTATGTGAACGACAGGCTCTGCGACATGTGGGGTTGCCCGCGCGATGAGATCATAGGCCGCTCCGTGACCGAGTTCGTCGATGAGGCGCAGCGCCAGACCCTTGAAGGATGGATGTGCGGGAAACGGTCTCTGGAGACCGCGATGTATGAGGTGGTCTGGACCGGGCGGAGTGGCAACATCATTTCCACGCTCGTTTCCACCGTTCCGCTTCTCGATACGGAGGGGAAGCCCACCGGGGGCAGCTTTTCCGTCATCACCGACATCTCTCAGTTGAAGACCCACATGCGGGAGAAAGCGAACCTCGTCTCCATGTTCGCCCATGACATGCGCTCTTCGCTGACCGGCATCCACGGACTCGGGTTGCGGCTTCTGACCAAGTCCTCTTCCATGGATGAGCAGAAGAAGGAGGAATACCTCCGGATCATCAATAAAGAGGCCTCTAAGCTGGAATCGCTTGTCGACGATTTCCTCGAATTCTCCCGCCTGGAGACCGGGCGGCTGAAATTGAGCTTTCGTGCCGTGTCTCTGGATCGGGAGTTGCTGGAACTCTTCGAGTTCTACCAGCCGAGGGCCCTTCAGAAAGGGCTGCGGCTGGAGATCCAGATAGGCGAAACACTGCCTATCATCGAGGCGGATGTGAACCGGCTCCGGAGGGTCTTCACCAATTTGCTGGACAACGCTCTCAAGTTTTCAAAAGAAGAGGGCGTCGTGCGCATCGTGGTGGAGGAGACGGCGACCGACCTCGTCGTGAAGATAGTCGATGAGGGAATCGGCATAGACCCTGAAGATATTCCCTTTATTTTCGATATCTTCCATCGCACGCGCGGAAGTGAAAAGCGCGAGGGCTATGGAATAGGACTGGCGACGGTGAAAGCGATCGTCGAAGGGCATGGCGGACGGGTGCGGGTGGACAGCGAACTGGGGCGGGGGTCGACTTTCAGCGTTTACCTGCCGAAAGTCAAGCCAGGGAGTTCCTGCGTGCTCGAATGAAGATGAACCGTTTGAAATGAAAGATGGCTCCCTACCGGCGCCCTGCGGAAAGGTGGGATGCGAGCCATTGGCGGATGGCCCGGTCGAGTTCCCATGTCGTTGAAGTCTCCCTCCGGACGGCTCCGCGCATGGTTTCCATGCCGGCGGGTCCGAGTAATTCAATCAGCTGCGGACAAAAGAAGTTCAGGCAGAAACAGCACTTGGCCGCCAGGGTGCACCCTCGGTCGCTGTTGAATACGCAATCCCCATTGCGCCCGGTGGAAGTCTCGAGCTTGCATCCGAGCAGGAGATTGATGAGCAGGTGGATTGCGTCATAGTCCTCTTCCATGCCATGGAAACAGCAGCTTCCGGCCGCCTTCGAAGCGCATTCCGAGCACGCTTTTGCAACTCCCTGTTGCACCATCAGTTCGTTGGTTTCTCTTATGGCGACGCGATAGCGGGTGACAATGTCCGCTATTTCTCGGTCGCTCGCCAATATTCCGGCATATCTCTCGTGCAGGCGTCTTGCCTCTGCAATGCGCTCTGTCAGGCTTTTCCCCATGATTCTCCATACCTGTCTTGGTGACGTCCGTTTCCATATGATCGGGGCGCAATGTTTAGAATCGTCTCCTGCTCCGCCCCGTCAGCGCCTTGGAACCGTTAAAGGCCAGAATGCTATAATTATCGCAACCTGAAGTGTAATAAAAGAGAAAATCCCGGCAGGCGGAGCCTATCGGGGACTGGTATGTCTAGTGTTTGGAATAATAGGATTTATTTTTATGGGGTAGGGAGAATACCCAATCGCTGCCCCCTAAATTATCCCTTTTGTATCGAGTTAATCTATGGGAATTATAGCGTGAAAATCTTTATTGTCATGCCGTAGAAAAAGCCAAACTCATCGTGAGGTGGGGACGGAAAGCCACGGGTCTCGAGGGGACGGCCGGGTTGCCTTGGAAGAGGGGCGCTCGGCCTTTTCCTGTTTGAGGGGTGTTGGGAGGTTCTTCAAAGTGCGCCGCAATTCAATCTGTCTCCCGCGACCTCGTCATAGACGGTGGCGGATGGGGTTATTTCATGCAGTTCGGCGGCGCGGCGACTATCGAGGGCAATCTGGTCCTCGGCAAGGAATACACCCAGGATAATATCGATGCCGCCGGAAAAAATTGGGGCTCGTACACTCTCTCCGACGGAGGCGCCTGTGAGCTGAGCGGGGGCTCCCTCCTGGTGAAGGGTTCCGAGTACATCGCCACGGACTCCAGCGCTCCGAGCAGTTTTACCCAGAGTGGCGGAACGCACACTGTCCTGGGCGACCTTAGCCAAGCTGACTTTCGACCTTGGCGGCCCGCAGACGGCGTGGTGTGAAATAGCGTCTGATTTTGTTTCATGAAAGAAAAAGGCCGGAGGGGATCGCATGAACCCATCCGGCCTTTTTCCTTTTTCGCCGCGCTTTAGGACTTCACTGATCGGCCTGCGACCCTATTGCTTGCCTTTTGCTTCCGGGAAGACCTCCCTGGGCTTATCCCTTGAGCCCGTTGCATTGGGGAAATCGGTCGCCCGGTAAGCCTTTTCGTTGTTGGCAATGAGCTTGTTGGCTGCCTCCATGAAGCGGATGAAACGCTTCTTGCACTCGTAGAACCCGTGCCACCAGGAGTAATCGGGGGCCATCATGGCGGCTCCCATCCGTGCGCGGCGTCCCTCATGGTGCCACAGCTCATAAAACTCCCATTCCAGGTCCTCGTCGAAATACCTGGTCTTGTCGAGGAGCCCCTTTTCGTAGAGATCGTCCATGGTCTTGCGCGCCGGTTTGTAGTACACGTCGTTGTATTCGGAAACCACCTTGTCCAGTTTGTTGAAATGCCCGTCCACCCAGCTGGGGCCGTGGCATTGGAGGCAGACGTCCTTCATCTTGGTCCGCTCCGTCTCCGGGTTGGTCTTAGCTGGGAATGCCTTGAAGTCCGGCGGACGGACTGTCAGGGGGGCTTGCAGCTCCCACGCGAGCCGCTCGGTGACGTCGTGGCTGGTCAACACCTTGCCAGAGCCCGACATATGGCAGGCCGCGCATGTGGGGGCGCGGTAATCCACGCCTGGCGTCCAGGTCCCGGGGGCTGCATTCCAGTTGTACTGGTCCTTGTGAGCGGTGTAGATATCGCCGTGCTTTGACTCCATGTAGATTTCCATTTGCGGATGGTCGGGGCCGAGATGGCACTGCCCGCAGGCTTCGGGTTTCCGCGCTTCCATGACGGAGAACATGTGCCGGGTGTGGCAACTCGTGCAACTCCCCTTGCTGCCGTCGAGGTTGATGCGTCCGACTCCGACGTTAGGCCAGGTCATGGGGTCCGGCTTTCCGTCTTTGATCTTCATGACCGTTCCGTGGCAGTGGAAACACCCCGCGGCCCTCTCGAAGTCGCTGTTCATGCCGTCGTTCAGCCACGGGTCAATCTTCCATATGATCTCGGTGGTGTTGGCGTGCTTGCTCTGGCTGTACTGCTTGGCTTCGTCCGGATGGCAGCGGGAGCAGTCCTTTGGCGTGACCACGGCGCTGATGGGGACCTTTCGCTCCCTCGATCCGTACTGGTAGTCGGCCCGTTCATACTGCTTGTAGTGCGCCTGGCTCACGTCCGGATCCGATTCCTCGGCTTGGTGGCAATCGAGGCAGGTTATCCCGGCGCTCGCATGCCGGCTCCTGGCCCAATCGTCAAAGATGGCGGGGTTTTCCTTTTTGTGGCATTCGATGCAGTCCACCGCCTCTTTGGACATGCTGCGCTCGATCCGGAATTCCTTCATCTTCGGCGTGTTTACGGTTGTCTGGGCGAACCCGGCCCCCAACGCCCAAAACGCCGTAAATCCCAGTGCGCACGCAACGCACGTCCAGAAAATCGCTCGCCTCTTTCTGGCCATTACACTCCTCCAGTTTCGGTTGGTGGTCGTTGGAAGGCGTGGGCCGCCTTCTATAATCCGTTCCCCCGGTAGGGGAGTTCATATTGTTTATAGGCGTAGGAGTCTCTCTTGTTGTGGACGAGGTTTCTGTGGCAGTCCACGCAGCGTTTTTCATTGCCGGGCCGGGCGTAGACGACGGAGCGATGCGCCAGCATGGCGCCACGTTTGTCGGGAATGTAGAGAATATTGCGGTGGCACTTCTGGCACTGGTCGTTATTGAAGGATGCGTACGCCGCTTCGCGGTTCTCGGCGTGGTCGTAGCTGCTCTGGACGAAGTGCATGAACACGTCTTTGATTCCGTGGAGGGTCTTGGCATAAAAGAAACTGACGGTGTCCTGCGGCGCTGGGAGGTGGCAATCCATGCAATCCGCGACAAACCCCTGGGCGTTGTTGACGTGGGTGGAGGTCTTCCATGTGTCGTAGGCGAATCGGATTTCATGGCAGGATGCGCAGAAGTGGGGCGTGGACGTCCGCGCCATTGTGTAGTACGTGAGGCTGAAGACGGGGAAGGCCAGAAGAAGGCCGACAACTATCCAAAGAATTGGTTTTGCGATGCGCTTCATAGTCTGCTCCTTCACGCGGCAAGGGACGCACTCGGTTGATAGAACGAGACGGCGTCTATCGTGGAGCGATCCGCCGACGCACGCGACGGGTTCTTGAAGTGAATGCGGCGCTCACCGTAATCCAGGGAAACGGCTTTCCCTTAGAGGCTCTTGGGGCTTTGGGAATGCGGAGCGGAAAATGAGTGTAATTAAGCCGGTGCAGGCGCACACAACCATGCATGGGTTGTGGCGGGCGCCAATATCCAAGGAAAAGCGATTGCAAGAAGTATCACAAAAGTGAGAGCGCGTGTCAACCCGCATGTGGAGATTTCTATCGGATGCAATCTTTTTGACTGCAAGGTTGCATCGCATGATCGCGTTCGATCCTGCAAAAGTAGCAATGGAGCGGCTTTGAGCGCTCCGTGGGCGTTTTGTAGGCAGGGCTGAGCGCCGTGCGGGAGAGGCGCGCATCGTGCATGTCCATTATCCATGTCGAGCTCTTGCGTGCTTTAATGCAGGGGGCCAATGCTTCAAATGCAACCGCAACCGCGCTCCGGGGAAAAGTGATGGCGCTCTACCCTGACTGCGCCGGCGAAATCCACGCGGACGTCGTAGCACGCGCGGGACCATGATGGGTGGATGCGCCTGAATGATAATCGACTGTCTCTATCGGGGGGCTCAGGAAATGAAGACGTCTCGAAAGCCGGTGCTGATCCTTGGTCTTATCTGTTCTCTTTTCCTTCTCGCTCCCGTCTGCTCGCATGGACAGGTCCAACAGAAAATCGCTTTCCAGGATAACGAGAAGCTCGAGAGCATAAGGGATAAGATCGATAGGAACGGCTATGGGTTCACCGTAGGCCACAACTGGGTCTACGATATGTCCGACGATGAGAAGACGCGCTTTTTCAGCCGTCGTGCGTCAGCATCTTCGCTGGGGCTTGCCGTTTCGGAGGACGCCGGGCCTCTCCTCGACAAACTGGCGACGGTCAGCCTCCCTTCCTCCTTCGATTGGCGGAATTACAACGGGCATTCCTACATCGGGCCCATCAGGAATCAGGGAAACTGCGGCAGTTGCTATGCATTCGGGGCCGCGGCCACCGCCGAGGGGACATATAACTTCGCCGTGGGGAAATACGACTCCAACTGCGCCGATTTTTCGGAATCGTACATCATTTGGCGTCTCGGAAGCATTTCCCCTTACAGTTATCACTTCTCCGGTTGCGATGGATCGGATTACGAGTACTCCGAACTCCAGGCAATCACGGATATAGGAATAGGTTACGAGGCGGATTTCCCTTATACGGTGACGGCCCCGAGTTCCGATGCGCACTCGGGTGACCCGGTGGTGCGCTTTGACTCCTGGCACAGAATTCCGTGTGGCGACGTCGATGCCATAAAGACCGCGATCATGACCTATGGGGTGGTGGACGCTTCTGTCTTGGTTACAAGCGCTTTCGAGGCGTACAGCGGGGGAATTTACGACGACAGCAACACCACCTGCACGGATGCCTCGCCTTGCTATTATGCGACTACCGACCACGTCATCGCGCTTGTCGGATGGAATGACAATGGGGACGCCGAAAACAATGGCTACTGGATACTCCGCAACAGTTGGGGAACCGACTGGGGCGAAGACGGCTACATGCGGATCAAATACAAGGCCGCCAGGGTTTCGTGCGAAGCGGCCTACCTTGTTTACAGCACAGAAGGCAAGTGCGCCTACTCTCTGTCCTCGACCGGAGCTTCCTTCACGGGTTCGGGCGGAACGGGGAGCGTGACCGTCACGGCGGGTTCGGGATGCGCATGGACAGCCACGACCTCGGTGTCTTGGGCGACCATCACGTCGGGGGCGTCGGGGAGTGGAAACGGCTCCGTATACTACACGGTTTCAGCCAATTCCGGGGCATCCAGGACCGGGGTCCTTACTATCGCGGGCGAAAAATTCACTATCGAGCAGGATGCGGGATATCCGATCACGGAGCTTGAAAACGGAGCCCTGGTCGCGAACCTCTCAGCGAGCGAGGGTTCTTCGGTCTATTACAAGGTTGCCGTTCCCTCGGGCGCAACCTCGCTCGAGGTGAAGACCTGGGGGGGATCGGGTGACTGCGATCTTTACCTGCGCTACGGGAATGCCCCAACGACCAGCGTTTACGATTACCGTGACTATTATGTCGGCAACAATGCTACAATTACCGTGGCGAATCCCAAGGCCGGCGTCTGGTGGATTATGTTGAATGCTTATGATGCGTTCTTCGGGATGAGCTTGCAGACGACGTACACGGCTCCCGCGCCGTGCAGCTATGAACTTGATCCGACCGTTGGGTCTTTTGGAAGCTCCGGAGGTGCGGGGAGCGTGAACGTGACGGCGGGGGCGGGGTGCGCATGGTCGGCCTCGACCACGAGCACCTGGATTGCCATTGATTCCGGCTCGTCCAGCGGGACGGGAGATGGGGCCGTTTCCTACCTGGTCGCGGCCAATACGGGCGCGGCGAGGAGCGGGACGATCTCCATCGGGGGGGAGGTATTCACCGTAACGCAGGAGCAGGGCGGTTCTGGCGTCGTGATTGCGCCCTTGCTGGAGTTGCTGCTGGGGTCGGAATGATCCTGCTAAGGGAGGGGTGATAATGAAATTGCAATTTGCGATTTGGATCACGGCGGCTATAGCTATGGTCTGCTCGAGTCTTTCGGCTGTCGCGGGCCAATACGGGCCTGACGGAAGCCCTTCGGGAAGGATCTTGAGAGGGGGGCCCTGCGAATACGCATCCTACGAGGGGGAGGCAAGGATCGTCTCCATCGCTCCGGCGGATGCGACCGAATCCGGCGGGCGCCCCTGTCTCGTCGTGAAATTCGCGTTTATCCCCGACCGTCCGGTCGCGGAGGGGCCCTTCAGGGCGGACAAGTTCTATACGCTCTATCGCGGCGACGGCAGCCCTCCGGAGAAAGCTTTCCTGGAGGAGCGCGGAATTGCGGTGGGGAGTTCTGTCAGGGGCGTGATGAAGGTGATCGTGAAGGGGACGTGCACGCCGGTCTTGTTCGAGTTTCCGGGATTCTGACGTAATGAAAAACCGCAAGAACGGGCAGGCGAAAACCGCCCGCCCTTGCGGAAAGCGTTACATCTCAGGCGCCATCCCGCCGAGCTGCTTCATGGTGAAGACGGGGCCGTCGAGGCAGACGTAGCTGGAGCCGATGTTGCACCGGCCACAGATGCCCACGCCGCACTTCATGCGCCGCTCGAGCGTCGAGATGATCTGCTCGTCCTCGAACCCGAGTTCCTTGAGGCCGAAGAGGACGAACTTTATCATGATCGGAGGACCGCACACGATCGCGACGCGGTTGTTCGGGCTCGGGGCCTCCTCCTTGAGGACGGTAGGGACGAAGCCGACGCGCTCCTTCCAGCCGGGGAATTCGGCGTCGACGGTGAGCACCAGGTCGACCTTGCCGTTTCGCCACTCGTCGAACTCGTAGCGGTAGCAGAGGTCATTCGGGGTCCTCGCGCCGTATATCGTCGTGATGTTGCCGAAGTCCGCGCGGTTGTCGATCATGTAGAGGAGGAGCGTCCGGAGGGGCGCCATGCCGATGCCGCCGCCGACGAAGAGAATGTCCTTCCCCTTGAGCGACTCGATCGGGAAGCCGTTCCCGAGGGGAGCCCGCACGCCGATCTGGTCGCCCGGCTGCAACTGGTGGATGCGCTGGGTGACCTCGCCGACCCGCATGATGCTGAATTGCAGGAACTCCTTCCGCGTCGGAGGCGAGCTGATGACGAAGGTAGACTCGCCGACTCCAAAAACGGAAAGCTGCCCCACCTGGCCGGGAATATAAGAGAAGTTCTTCATCTTTTCTTCGTCGTTCAGCACGATGCGCAACGAACGAATGTTGTGCGTTTCCTGGTAGACCTCCTTGACGGTGGCCAATTCAGGAGTGTAAGGATCACATGCATGCATCGGCCTGCTCCTTTAGACTCTGCGCTATTTTCCAGATATTGATGGACGCCGGGCAGTTTCGGATGCATCGGCCGCAGCCGGTGCAGGCGATCATCCCGTCGTATTTTTCGGGGAAGTAGGCGAACTTGTGCCCCAGCCGGTTGCGGTAGCGGTCGGTGTTGTTGGGGCGCGGGTTGTGGCCGCTCGCTTCCAGGGTGTAATGGTAGAACATGCACGAATCCCAGGAGCGCAGGCGGTCGCCTTCTGTGTCGCGCGCCTCGTCCGTGATGGTGAAGCAGTAGCACGTGGGGCACACGAAGGTGCACACGCCGCAACTGATGCATCCCGCGATGGCGGACTGCCAGAACGCCTTGTCCTCGAAGTGCTTCATGAACTCGGCTGTTTCGCCGGTCATCTTCATGCCGCCCGCTATCACCTGTTGCGCCGCTTCTTCCTGGACTTTGGCCGCCGCCGCTTCCTGCTGCGAAGTCGCCGCCGCGCCGAGCCCTTCGAGTATGGGTTCTCCCTTCGGCGTGATCGCCTCGAGGACGTAGCCGTCTTCAACGGGGGTTATCCAGATATCGCTTCCTTCCTTCTCGGCGGGGCCTCCGCCGACGGCCGAGCAGAAGCAGGCGTCGTCGCATTCGCGGCAGACCACCGAGGCGATTACGGTCTTCTCGCGCTTATCTTTGTAAATCGGGTCTTTGTAAGGGCCTTCCATGAAGACCTTGTCGAACGTGAAAAAACCGCGCGCGTCGCAAGGGTGCGCGCCGAAGATAATGGCCGGCTTCGCGTCCGGGCGGTCCTTCAGCCGGATGAGCGTCTTCGACGGGTCTTCCGGGTCCTTGGTGCGCTCGAACTGGAAAAGCGGCTCCACCTGAGGGAAAATCGTCTTCTTGGGCGACAGTGTGCTCTGACGGTCCAGGATGGGCTTCACCCCCGGCTCATAGAGCGCGAACTCCACCCCCCATTTATCCTTCGCCGACGCGGCCGGGGTCCAAACATCCATGGTCCGGGACAATTTTTCCATGGCCGCCGCCAGGCCGTCCCGACTTATATATATTTTACCGCTCATTGATAATCCTTGTCATCGCTGATGGTGATCGTCAGATTCCTAGCTCTTCCGGATTAAAGGTGAGGAACGGAGGAACGGCCTCGGTGCTCACTCCCGCCTCATAGTCGAGCAGCTCCTTGGTGATCCTGTTGAGCTTCTCCTTGATGAGGGTGACGGGAATCTCCTGCGGGCACACGCGCTCGCATTCTCCGCACTCGGTGCATCTTCCCGCCAGGTGCATGGCGTGAATGAAGTGGAAGATGAACTTCTCCGAAAGCCCCATGTACTGCGGGAGCCACTTGGGATCGCGGGTTTCGGCGATGCAGCGGTCCTGGCACATGCAAAGCGGACACGCGTTGCGGCACGCATAGCACCGGATGCAGCGGTCGAGCTCCCCCTGCCAGAAGGCGAGCCTCTCGGCGACGGGCAGGTTTTCGACGGCATCGACGTCCTTATGCGCTTCCTCCTCGGAAGCGCGCGGAATGACGGGGTCCCCCGCCATGACGTCGTAGATCACCGGATTCGGGTATTTGCACCGCATGCAGCGGCGCGCCAGCACCTTCTCGAGGGGGAAGGAGCGGGAGCCTTTCGCGCCCTCGACCACCAGCGAATCCCCTTCGATCCGGGCGGATTTGACGCCCGCGCGGAGGTCCTCGCCGGCCAGCTTCATGAGGCGGCGCAGGTCGATCGTTCCCTTGCAGGGGATGCCTATGATGTAGAGCTGCTCCCGCTTGAGGAACCCTTCCTGGATGAGGGCGATTATGGAGCGGCTGTCGCAGCCCTTCACGCAGACGCCGATCTTCTTCGGCGCCTCGCCTTCCTTGGCGGGGGGCGGAGGGGTCTTCGCGACGGTGCGGGCCAGGTTGTGGATGCAGAACGGATTGAAAACGAGCCGCGACGCCTCTTCCGGAGTTCTCGCGATAGCGGGAGCGGCATGGAGGGCGTCGTATCCCGGCTGCCATCCGATGAGCGCCTCCAACTCCGGCAGGGCGTCTTCCATCAGCTTGTGCAGTTGTTCGATGTCGGTTGTAGTCACGGTTTATCCTTATATTTTCACAGCCGGCGCGATGTCGGCTTCAAACATTATCGTTAGGCGTCGCATGTCCGGGGCTGTTTCTCGACGCCCGGATTGGGCCCCAGCTGGTGGATCTGCTCGGAAAACTCGGTCACCACCTTCTGCCAGATCTGCCCCTCCGAGGCCGACACCCACGTGTAGCGGAAGCGGCGCTCGTCGAATCCCATGAAGGGCAGGAAATGCTTGAGGAGTTCCAGGCGTCGTCTGGCGTAGAAGTTCCCGACGGCGTAATGGCAGTCCCTGGGGTGGCAGCCGGAAACCAGCACGCCGTCCGCGCCTTTGATGAGCGCCCTCGCGGCGAAAAGCGGGTCCATGCGCCCCGTGCAGGGAATGCGGATGATGCGCAGATCGGTGGGCTGTTTGAAGCGGCACACTCCGGCGGTGTCCGCGCCGCCGTAGGAGCACCAGTTGCACAGAAAACCGACGATCCTTATTATCTTTTGTCCTGCATCGGGTGCAGAATCAAGAGTTGACATTTTTCTTATTCCTCTCTGGTCGTTCCTGTCTTTGGTGGAAAAAACGTCCGCGTTCGCGAAGCGGCGCTACGTCCCACACGCGCAGAGCGCGTCGATCTCCGCAAGGATCTGGTTGTCCGTCATGTGCTGCAACTGGATGGCCTTTTGTGGGCATGTCGCGTTGCAGAGACCGCAGCCCTGGCAGACGCTCGAGAGCACTTCCGCCTTGCGTCCGCCTCCCCGCAGCTCCTTCCACTGGATGGCCTTGAACGGGCACACGTCGATGCACTTTCCGCAGGAGATGCAGACCGCCTCGCGGACCATCGCCAC
>CALFXO010000143.1 GCA_937958025.1 uncultured Syntrophobacteraceae bacterium | reverse complement strand
GACCACCGAGATCTACACTCTTTCCCTACACGACGCTCTTCCGATCTATGAACTCCATGAGCGGCGAAGAAAGCGCGTCTATCCAAAGCGACCGAAGGTTGTATCCGAGCGTCTTCCGGTTCTGCTCCCAGAAGCGGCGCTTCTCGTAGTCCTCCATGCCGAACGCCTTGACGATCCGCGCCCCGCTGATAGCTTCGTGCAGCACCACGGTCAGGCCGCCCATGGTCTCCTGGCGCTTGACGGCGAGCTTGCGGAGCTTCGATCCAAAGATAAACACCGGGCAGAAGGCAAGCGGCAGCACACAGACCGCGATGCAGGCCAGCTTCCAGTTCTGATAGAAAACCACGAAAATGAGGCCCACGACGCTGGAGCTATCCTTAATGAGCCCGGTGAACGCATTGGTCACCGCTCCCTGGATTTCGTTCACGTCGTTGATGATCCGGCTCATGAGCGTGCCGGTGGAGGTGCGGTCGAAAAAGGAAAGCGGCATCTCTTGAATGTGATCGTAGAGCTGTTCCTGGAGCGTCGCCACGATCGAGAGCCCTACTGATTCCATTAGGTACTCGTTGCCCCAGTCGGACACCCCCTTGAAGAAAAAAACCGCGAGGATCACGAAGGGCATGATGCGAAGCATCTCGATGTCTTTGTTGATGAATATCTCGTCGAGCGCCGGTTTGATGAGATAGGCCGTAAGGGCAGTGAAGACGGAAGCGCCGATCATACACGCCACGGCGAGCCCAAGTCTTCGCCAGTGCGGCTTGGCAAGCTCGGCAAGTCTCTTGAAAGCATATGAATCGAAGAGACGCATCACGACGCCATCCCGAGCACAAGTCGCGCTGTGCGCTCCGCAACGCCTGGGGTCCCCAGCCGTTCGGCGAGCATGGCCCACGCTCTTCGCTGTGCGTCCATGCGACATGGATCGTTCATGAGACCCGCCGCTTCGTCCGCCACCCGGTTGGCCGTTGCATCCCCTTGCAGCAGCTCGGGAGCGGCGCCGAACCCCAGGATGACGTTCGGCATTCCGACGTGCTTCACTCTTATGAGGTTCTTACCTACGTGGTAGCTCAAGGCGGACACCTTATAGATTATTATCATTGGGGTCCCGAGAATCGCTGTCTCGAGCGTCGCGGTCCCGGAGGCCGAAACGACCAGATCGCAGGCCCGCATAACGCCGTAGGCGTCGTTTTCGACAATCTGTACGGGAGCATCCCACTTAGCCGCCTCCGCAGCAATGGCCGATGGATTCAGTGTGGGGGCTACGGGCAGTAGAAAGGAAACGCCAGGGAGCCTGGAGTGCAGTAGGGATGCGGCCTCCAGCAGGACCGGCAGCAACGCGGCGGCCTCGCCCCTGCGGCTTCCGGGAAGGAGCCCCACCACCGGCCCCACCGCATCGCGGCGGTAGCGCCTCCGGGCCTCCTCGCGGGTCGGCGCCGAGCCCATCACATCCAGGAGCGGGTGTCCCACATAATGCACATCCATGCCATAGCGCGCGTAGAAGTCCTTCTCGAATGGAAGCACCACCGCCATCGCATCCACGAAGCGTTTCATGCCGCGCACGCGGCCGCTCCGCCACGCCCACACCTGCGGGCTGATGTAATAAAAGACCTTGCAGCCAAGCCGCTTCGCCATCCTTCCCAACAGGAAATTGAAATCGGGGTAGTCTATGAGCACCACGACGCTTGGCCGCTCCCGCAGCAGGTGGTCCCTTATCCGACGCCACGCCGCATAAATCGCCTTTGCGTGGTGGAGGACCTCGAAAAGGCCGACGACCGCAATCTCCCGGTTGTCGACAAGCACATCGGCTCCCGCCTCCCGGAGACGGCGTCCGCCGAGGCAGCTGATGCGCACTCCAGGGTCCAGTTCAACGATGGCCCGCGCCAGCCGGGAGCCATGCAAGTCTCCTGAAGCCTCTCCCGCGCTCATGAATATTTTTCTGTTACTCGCTCTGCTTGAACCCATTCCGTCGACTTTGCTCTTCTATCTGGCGTGAGATGTCAAGGGCTATGGCCAAGGCTCTTCTCCCCTGCTCTCCGTCCACGACCGGCGCCCCGCCGCTCCGTATGCACTCCATAAAGGACAGGATCTCTTGCTCCAGGGCGTCCATCTCAACCACTTCTATCTCTTCGGTGGACACCTGCGGATAGCCGGATTCATCGGACTCCTCTTCCTTCCAAAAGGAGTAGGCCCGCTTGTTCTGACAGTCCGCCACCAAGTAGCAGTTCTCCTGGAAAAGTCGAAGGCGTCGCATGCTCTTGACCGAAATGCGACTGGCGGTGAGGTTCGCCATGGTCCCATTAGCGAATTCGAGCCGCACGTTGGCGATGTCGGGAAGCTGCGTGAGAACGGGAACCCCCGCCGCCCATATCCGCTCGAGCGGTGATTTCATAAGTGCAAGGGCGGCGTCGATATCGTGGATCATGAGGTCCAGCACCACGTCCACTTCGATGCCCCGCTCCTTGAAAGGCGCCAACCGATGAGCTTCCAGGAAAAGCGGCGTTTTGACATAGGGCAGGATCGCCTGGAACGCCGGATTGAACCGCTCCAGATGCCCCACCTGGAGCACGCAGCCCCGTTCCTTGGCAATCGCGATGAGTTCGTCCGCTTCCTCAATCGTCCGGGTCATGGGCTTTTCGAGCAGCACATGGACCCCCGCGGAGAGAAAATCCTTCGCGATGGCGTAATGGCTCTGCGTGGGCGTCACAATGCTCACCGCGTCCACCCGCCCGATAAGCTCCCTGTAATTCCTGATGGCTGCGGCGTGGATGGACTGGGCCATGCTGTCGCCCCTGTGCTCGTCGAGGTCTACCACCGCCACGAGGTCCGCTTCCGGAATCGCCGCGTATTTCTGCGCATGAAAGCGTCCGAGGTGCCCCACGCCAATCACCGCGACGCGCAGCGCCCCCGCAACGGGCTCCCGGACAAGGAAAGGAGACGCCGCCCAACTGGGAGCAGTCTCCGCCTTGAGCGGCCTCGCCTCGATGCTCTCCGGCGCGCCCCTCAGGGCATGTCCTCCGGCGCCGGACGCCGCGTCCTCGCTTCGTCTCGACACGAGGCTGACGCCCGCCGCATTGGCCATGTCGATCATCCTGTCGCGATCGAACATGAGAGACTTGTCCGCCTCGAAAACGAGCACCGATGCATGCACTTGCTTCATGGTTTCGATCGTGGCAAGCCCCACCGCCGGAATGTCGAAGCGAAGGTCCTGATTGGGCTTGCAGACCTTAATCACCACCGCGCCTTTGTCGCAGAGCGCGCCGCCCCTCAGGATCGTCGCATCCGTGCCGTCGATCCCCTCCACGGCAAGCACCGACTGGTCCTTCACGACAAGGCACTGTCCTATGTCGAGATGCCCCATGCCCTTCGCCATTTCCCAGCCGAACTCAATATCCAGCCGCTCCCTCTGGTTTGGCTTGCGGCGGGTCAGCACCCCTTCGGGCGCCAACAGGGAGGGGACGAAAAGCGTGGACGGCTCGATCAGTATCCCTTCGGATTCCAGCTCTTCGGCGATGGCCCGCAGAAGAAAATCGTCGTTCTTCCGCCGCAGACGGTGTATCAACTTGATGGCGCGCCAATCGGGGCGGATGCGGGAATAAATCCTCGTCTTATTGATGGCCCCCGCCATGGCCGCGCGCGAGACGCCAGCATTTCTGAACGCCTTGATGAGGCGGTTCAACTGGCCGAGTTTCAGCATGTGAAATTCGTCCACCATCCCGGCCAGTTCGGGCGTCGTCTCGCCCTGAAACCCGACGGCGACGACCCGCACACCCGACCTCCGCGCAGCCTGCGCGAAAAGCAGCGGAAACTGACCGCTCCCGGCGATCAGGCCGATATGTTCGTCCTTATTCCGCTCACCCGTCGGGATGTTGTCGATGCCGGACGCGCTCATACCGCACTCCCCCTCCGCTGCTATCGCGTCAATCCCCGATTGGACGGCCTGGATATGAAGTCGAGCAGGGCCTTCATCTCGGGAATGTCCGGAAGCTCGGTCCGCGCCCGTTCCATGGCCTCTTTAAACGGCAGATTTGAACGGAATATCATCTTGAAGGCGCGCTTGAGAGTCAGAATCGACTCCGGCGCAAAATTCTTTCGCTTGAGCCCCACGGTATTGGGCCCATAGAGCTTCGCCCGCTCTCCGACCGCAAGCATGTAAGGGGGGACGTCCATGCCCACGCCGCTCTTTCCACCAATAAAGGCATGCATCCCTATGTGCACGAATTGATGGACCGCCACCATTCCGCCCACTATGGCATAGTCGTCTATGCAGACATGCCCGCCAAGGAGCGCCGCGTTTGCCATGATCACATAACTGCCGATGGTGCAGTCATGCGCCACATGCGCATAAGCCATGATGAGGCAGTTCGACCCCACCGTGGTGACCCCGCCTCCGCGCTCGGTGCCGCGGTGTATGGTCACGCCCTCGCGGATGATGTTGCCGTCGCCCATAATCACCCGGGTTTCTTCTCCCCGGTAGCTAATGTCCTGGGGTGGATGTCCTATGGACGCAAACGGGAATATCTGGTTGCGGGAGCCGATCGTCGTACGTCCGTCAATCACCGCATGCGGCCCCACCACCGAGCCAGGACCAATGACGACATCCGGACCTATGATGCTATAGGCTCGAATCTCAACGTCATCGGCCAACTCTGCCCTGGGTGAGACGATTGCGGTGGGATGAATCTCCATGCGTCTTTCACTCCTTGTAGTGCAAGGCGCGCTGCGATGGGGAGCGCGCCGCTTTTAGGGGGAATATTTAAATCGGGAGTCGCATCCTGCAAAAGCGCCTCCCGAAAGATGCCATGCGGCCTTCCAATGCGGGCGCCCCATGCAACGTGATGGAAGAAGAACACAGTACAGCGGATGAAGGATGAACAGAGGCTGCGGAAGCGTTAGTCTTCCTCCGCTCCCGGTTTCCGGGGATCCACGGTCGCAAGCATCTCGCCTTCCGCCACCAACTGGTCCCCGACAAACGCTTCGCCCTTCATTTTAAAAACAGCGCCCTTCTGTTTGAACATCCTGATCTTCAGGATAAGCTGGTCGCCGGGGCGAACAGGCTTCCGGAAACGCACCTTGTCGAGCCCCATTAGATACACGGACTCGTTCGTACTGTGCGGAGCAAGGGAATAGGCGAGTATCCCGCCAGCCTGGGCCATCGCCTCAATAATGAGGACCCCCGGCATGACAGGGCGTCCAGGGAAATGCCCTTGAAAATGCGGCTCATTTATGGATACGTTCTTTACCCCCACCACTGAATCCGAGGTCACTTCCAAAATGCCGTCCAGCATGAGGAAAGGATATCTATGCGGCAGGATTTTCTGGATTTCTTCGATGTCCATCGCCATGGCTATTCCCCGTTCAGCCTTTCTTCCAATTTCCGAATTTGCTTTTGCATCTGGCGCATATCATCGCGCATCTGCGAGAGGCGCCGCATACTCGCGCATGTCTGGAGCCACTCTTTATGGGGAACGGCAGGCGAACCACTCACATCCAGGCCAGCCTTTATCGAACCGGATACGCCGGACTTCGCTCCAACGCGCACCCCATCGCCTATATCAATGTGCCCAACCACTCCCACCTGCCCCGCAAGCACCACATGACGCCCAATCTTCGTGCTCCCGGCCACCCCAACCTGGGCTATCAAAATCGAATATTCCCCAACGACCACGTTATGGGCAAGCTGGACAAGGTTGTCGATCTTCGCTCCCCGCTGGACCCATGTCTCTCCAAAGGTCGCCCTGTCTATCGTGCAATTCGCCCCGATCTCCACGTCGTCGTCGATGCGCACCCTGCCCACCTGGGGAATCTTCACATGCCGCCCCTGTTCGTCCTGGGCGAAGCCGAACCCATCGCTTCCGATGACCGTCCCGCTGTGGATAATCACGTTATCGCCGATCACGCAATCGTCCAGCACCACCACGCCGGGGTAGATGAGGCACCCCGCTCCCACGCTCACATTTCGCCCGATATAGGCGCTTCCGTAGATTCTGCTGCGCGCGCCAACCCGCGCTCCCGCGCCAACCTGCGCCAGCGCGCCGACCGCGGCCCCCTCGCCGAGTTCCGCGGATGCATCGACGCAGGCGCTCGGGTGGACGCCCCTCTCCAGATAAGGCGGTTTCACGAACAGTTGCGCCACCCGCGCCAACGCTAGGTACGGTTGTTCAGTGATGAGGAGGGAGCGGTCCATATCCGTAAAATCGGGGCTCACGATGATAGCGGCGGCAGGACAACGCGCGGCCGCTTCCACGAAACGGACGTTGGTGAGGAAGCTCAGGAACTCCGGATGGGCGGCGTCGAGAGGCCGAATGCCTCTAATCCGAACGCTCCGGTCGCCCTTCACATCCGCATGGATATAGTCGGCGATCTCCCCCAGTGTGTACACTCTGTCTTCACGATCGCTGTCGGTCATTTAGCGTCTTCCAGTTTCATCTCCACCCAGAACTCCAGCCCACGAGCCAGCAGCCTCCACCACTCCGCTACTTACTTGGATTCGGTGACCTGTCCAACTCATCCAGCACCCGCTTGGTCAGATCGTTTTTCTCCGTGCCATATACAAGGCCGCTCTTCTGCGCCTCAAAAATGAAATCATATTTATCGTCCTTGCCAATTTTGCTGACTATCTCCATGATCCTCTTGACTATGGGGGCTGCCAACTCGTTCGACAAGTGTGTAAGCTCGTTTGTGGATTGCATAAGGATTTTTTCGCTTTCGGCGCGCTTCTGCTGAAGCTCCTGAATTTTCTTCACGCGCGCCTTCTCGTCCAGAAGCGAGCCCTTCTTGTCGAATTCCTCCTTAAGCGTCTTGAAGTCTTCCGTCTTGACGCCTATGTCCGCCTTGGCCTTATCTTTCTCTTTCTGGAATTCCTCCTTGGCCTGTTTCCCCCACTTGGATTGCTCCATCACGGCCTGCATGTTGAAATAGCCAATCTTCACGTCCGCCCAGGCCGGAGCGCCGCTGGCGAGCATAACCACCACAGCAAGCCCCATCCACAGCAAGCGACCGTCTCTCCCGAACTTCATCTTAACACTCCTTAAAAATAAGCGCCCATCGTAAACTGCCATTTATATTGGTCCTCATCGTACTTAGGATTGAGGTTATAGCCCCATTCGACGCGAAGCGGCCCCATGGGAGAATTCCACCGCACGCCCAGGCCCGCATCCGTTCGAAAATCAGAAACGTCGAAGTCCTCGTCTTTCGCAAACGAGTTGCCCGCATCGAAGAAAACGACGCCCCGGATTCCCATTTTTTCATATATAGGGAAAAGCGTTTCAAGGCTCACTAAGCCATATTTCAAGCCGCCGATGACGTCTTCGGTGTCCGGGTCCCTCGGGCCGACGTCTGCAAAATCAAACCCCCGGAGAGAATTGATGCCTCCCAGAAAGAACCGCTCATAAAGTGGGATGTCATCTTCGGTGTCAGTCACCACGAGGTATCCCACCTCTCCGCGAACGTGCCCGACCAGCTTCCAGATAAGCGGGAAGTACCACCCGGTCTCGCCCTCGAGCTTCAGGAATTGGCTGTCCCCTCCCAAATAATTGCTAGCATATTCCATCGTGGCAGAGTTGATGGATCCCTTCGTTGGCAAGAACGGGTGATCCGTGCTGTCCCGAGTGACGGTCACCGCAACACTGCCCTTTGTATGGCGTCCTTCCTGGTCTTTGATGATCGTGGAGGCGTCGTCATCCACGTCGGTGACCTTCGCCACTTCATACATGTACGAAAAATAGACGCGGCTCCAAGCTCCGAATGGATAGCTGAACCTCAGCTTGCCACCCACGGATTCCTTGGTGAAGTCCGTGTACTCCTTCTCCCAATTGTAGAGATCAAACCCTGCGGAGAGGAAGGTGTCCATGACCGAAGGCTCCGTGAAGCTCAAGGAATAACGGGTCGTTTCCGAGCCGAGGTACGCTTTGAGCGAAAGGATCAAGCCGCTCCCGAACAGGTTGCGCTGCGTGATTTCACCACTGGCGAAAAGTCCATCTTCGGAAGAAAACCCACCGCCCACGCTGATCGACCCCGTCAGCTTCTCTTTGACCTTTACATCCAGATCCATGACGCCCGGCTGAGAGGTCTCCACGGGATTGATTTCAGCCTGCTCGAAGTAATCCATCTTTTTGAGGTTCGTCGTGCTCCGCTCCATCTTTTCGGCGCTGAAATAGTCCCCTTCCGCAAGAGCGAGCTGACGCCGGATCACCTTGTCGCGGGTCTTGGTGTTTCCGGACACTCTTATTTCACCGATCCGATACTTGGCGCCTCTATGCACATCGAGAGCAATCGTCGCGGAATCGTTCCCAGCGTTCCTCTGGATCTTGGGATTCACCTCCGCATACGCATAGCCCTCGTTCATATAGGCTTTCGTGATGGCCTCGACGTCATCGCGCAGTTTCTCACGGCTGAAATACTCGCCTTCCTTCAATTGGAGCTTCTTCCTCAACGCTACGGCGGCCTTTCCGTCCTCCAGCGCATCACCCGTGATGCTCAGGCTTTCAACCTTGTACCGGTCTCCTTCATCGACCGTGATGACAATCTTGAAGCCCTTATCGGTCGCTTGAACATCTGGGGACCCCACCTTGGCATCCATGTAGCCTTTGTCATGGTAGTACGCCGCCAGACGGTCCAAGTCCAGATCGAGTTTATCCCGCTGGAGAACGCCTTTATCGCTAAACCAATGAAACCAGCCTTTCTCCTTCGTCTCCATGACGCCCCGAAGCTTCCGGCTGGAAATATGCTTGTTGCCGACAAAATCGATATCTTCGATGAAGACCTTCTCGCCTTCCTTTATATTGAAAGCTACGACGGCGTTGCGCGGGTCCCGCGGAAATGTCGTGGATGGCTCCACCACTACATTGAAATAAGCCTTCTCGTGATAGAGCTTCTCTATTTTCTGGGCGTCTTCATTGATGGTGTTTCTTTGGAGGATCGTATAGGGTTTCGTGGCGATGGCCGCCATGATGTCCTTTTCCTCGATCTTTTTATTTCCCTTAATGGAAACTTCCTGGACCGTCGGGTTCTCACGCACCACAAAGGTGAGCGTCTTCCCGCCCTCCGGGCTGTCCGTCACGTCTGCCTGCACGTCCTCGAAGAACCCCATCTTATTGACGGCCTTAATGTCTTCGCTCACCTGCTCGGGACGGAGAAGCTCTCCCACGGCGCTTTTGATGTTTGCCTTGATGGCCTCCGGCTCTATTCGCTCATTACCCTGAACTTTTATGTCGGTTATAACTGCCTTCCGCAGCAGGCGCACCGCTATCTGCTGGTCGATCTGATTGACCGCCGAGGCCAGATTCTCAACGCCTTTCATCTCGGCAAAAAGCGGCTCCGTCTTCCTCGCCCCGGAAACGTCCACCAGCTTTGCGTCTATGCTGACATAGTCGCCCACTTGGTTGAGGCTTCCAAATAGAACGTAATCCGCTTTGACCCTGCCGCCAAGCGATCGGGCCTCGGACTCCGATGCAACCTCGCCCTTCCCTTTGATCGCCCGCTGCACCACGTCAGCGTCCATCACGACCATTCCGCTCTGACCCAACTGCCGCACCAGCAGGCTCTGAAGGCCCTGCTGGAGCCTCAGCGATTCCTGGGGAGCATTTATACTGAAAGGCGCCACCGCGACCCTAGGCGAATCACTTTGCGCCCACACCGGAGAGATCACCGCCAAGACCAACAAAACCGTCAAAAGCCTACGCATTTAGGACTCCCCTTCAATAGCCTGACGCCTGTCATAATCCCCATTATGAATTCTCCGTCCCTGCCGCCACAATATCGTTCGCAACCGCCTCCCGCTCCAGGCGGTTATTCTTGACGCAACTGCCCATCCACCATACGAAGAGTCCGGTGCATCATGGAGGCGAGTTCCATGTTATGGGTTACGACGATCATGGTCAACCCCATCTCTTCATTGAGCGCCACCAGCAATTCGTGCAGGGCGCGACCCGTGCGCGTGTCGAGGTTGCCGCTCGGCTCGTCCGCCAGGAACACCATGGGGCGCAGTAGTAGGGCCCTCGCCACGGCAACCCGCTGCTGCTCCCCTCCCGAAAGAAGCCTCGGGCGATGGTTCAAACGATCCTGCATCCCCAGGCGCTCCAGCAGTTCTATGGCTTTCGGCCTCACCTCGTTGCGAGACAGCCCGGCGATCATGCCAGGCAAAAGCACGTTTTCAAGCGCCGTGAACTCCGGTAGCAGATAGTGAAACTGGAACACAAAACCAATGCTCTTGTTCCGAAACCGGGCCAGCTCGTTTCTATCCCACTGGAAGACGTCTCTTCCGCCATAAAGCACTCGCCCGGCGCTCGGTTTATCCAGAGTCCCAAGAATGTGTAGAAGCGTGGATTTGCCTACGCCCGAGGCCCCGACGATCGCAATGCGCTCCCCGCCGCGAATCAGCAGATCAAGGTCTCGGAATAGTTCGATCCTTTGCAGCCCATTTCCGAAAACCTTTGTCAGGCCAAGTGCCTGCACCTGGGTAAGTGTAGATGGCCTATTCATAGCGGAGAGCTTCCACAGGGTCCAACCTCGCCGCCTGACGGGATGGGTAGATTGTCGCGAGCAGGCTGATGGCGACTGCGGAAAGCGCGACTATCACTACATCGGACGCCTCCATCCGGACGGGAAGCGTCGAGAGGTAGTACACGTCAGGAGGAAGTTTGATGAATTCATACCGGCTAAGAAGAAAACACAAAGCATAGCCGCCAAGCAATCCTATGGTGGTGCCCGACGCGCCAATAATGAACCCCTCTAAGATAAATATCCGCCGGATGGCGGATGTGGTCGCTCCCATAGCCTTCAGGATCGCAATATCCCGTATCTTTTCCATGACCAGCATAATGAGAGAACTCACGATATTGAACGCCGCAACGAGCACGATCAATGTGAGGATGATGAACATCACCACCTTTTCCAGTTTAAGGGCTGAAAACAGGTTGCGGTTCATCTGCATCCAGTCCCGCACCCAGAATGCAAAGCCGAGGCGCGTTTGCAGCTTTTGTGCAATCGATCCTGCCTCGTAGATGTCGTTCACCCGCAGCTCGACGCCCGTCACCGAGTCGCCCATCGAAAGGAAATCCTGCGCTGCCTTGATGTTTATGTACGCAAGAGTGTTATCGTATTCATACATTCCGGACCGAAACAACCCCACCACGCGAAAAGGCTTGCTCTTGGGCATTTGCCCAACCGGCGTTATCCTCCCTGCCGGCGAGACGACCGAAACCCAGTCGCCCACCTGGACTCCCAAATGGGAGGCTAGCTCAGCGCCCAGCAAGATTCCGTACTGAGGCGGCGAGGCGCCTTGTGGAGCGGCAAGCCCCTGTAGGCTCCCCGAGATCAGGTTCTGCTCTATGCGAATCACCCCCGGCGCGGTCTTCGGGTCGATCGCCCGAACCACGGCGCCCGACACCCCGCGCCCGGAACTCAACATCACCTGAGTGTAAATAAACGGCGTAGCCGCCTCCACACCCGGCTCCTTCCGGACGGCGTCCACCACTTCGGGATAATTATAGATCGCCCCCTGCATGCTTCCAACAACCACGTGCGACGTTATACCGAGAATGCGCTCACGCAGGTCTTCCTGAAACCCGTTCATTACGGCCAGCACCACGATGAGCGCCATCACCCCGACGGCGACGCCGGCAATCGAAATTAGGGTGATAAGCGAGATGAACGCCTGACGGCGCTTGGCCAGCAGGTACCGCAGGCTGACAAACAGTTCAAAGCCCATAGGCGCTTACATTTTCTTTTCCGGCTTGAGATGCGGAAACAATATGACGTCGCGAATGGAAGGTGAATCAGTGAACAGCATTACAAGCCTGTCGATGCCGATTCCTTCTCCCGCGGCGGGAGGCATGCCGTACTCCAGGGCGCGAATATAATCCTCGTCCATCATGTGCGCCTCCTCGTCGCCCTCCTGCCGCGCCTGGAGCTGCTTTGCGAAGCGGTCCTTTTGATCGCGCGGGTCATTCAACTCAGAGAACGCATTGGCCATTTCCTTGCCGGTGATGAACAGCTCGAACCGATCGGTAAGGTCCGGATTCTCGGCATTGCGCCGCGAAAGAGGCGAGACCTCCAGGGGATAGTGCGTGATAAACGTAGGCTGGATGAGCTTCGGCTCCACCGTAAGGTCGAAAATCTTGGTTAGAAGCTTTCCGTGCCCCTCGAACTTTTCAAGCGATAGGCCGAGGGATTTCGCCGCTTCCATGGTCTTGGCCGGGTCCTCGACGGCCTCTCGGGAAAGACCCCCTATCTCCACCAGGGAATCCGCCAGAGTCATGGCCCGCCACGGCGGGGTGAGATCCACCCGCTCCCCCATATAGTCAAGCGCCAGTTCGCCGTTGTTCACCGCGCCCGCCACCTCCGCGAAAAGCTCTTCGGTGAATCGCATGAGGTCCTCATAGGTGGCGTACGCCTGGTAGAACTCCAACATAGTGAATTCCGGGTTATGCTGCGTTGAAACGCCCTCGTTGCGAAAATTTCGGTTCAACTCGAAGACGCGGTCAAAACTCCCCACCAAAAGCCGTTTTAGGTATAGCTCGGGCGCTATCCGAAGAAACAAATCCATCCCCAGAGCGTTGTGAAACGTCTTGAAAGGCTTGGCTGTGGCGCCCCCAGGAACCGCCTGCATCATGGGAGTCTCCACCTCGAGGAAACCCCGTTCGGTCAGAAACTTCCTGACCGTCTGCACGATCTTCGCCCTTTTGAGGAACGTCTCCCGCACCTCGGGATTCACGATAAGATCGACATAGCGCTGCCGGTGCCGCGTCTCGACGTCCTTCAGACCGTGGTATTTCTCCGGCAGGGGTCGCACGTTCTTGGTGAGCAAAACAAGGTCCTTCACAAGGATCGTCAGCTCGTCCGTTCGGGTGCGGAAAAGAGTCCCGCTCACACGAACGATGTCGCCCGCGTCGAGTTTCTTTACAAGAGCATAACACTCTTCGCTCAATTGATTCTTTTGAAAATAAATCTGCAGTTTTCCACCCGCATCCTCAAGATGCATGAAAATGGACTTCCCGAAGGAGCGGACAGACATAATCCGGCCCGCCACCGTGAACGAGGGCTCGTCCTTTTCCAACTGTTCCTTGGTCGTCTGGCCGTATTCCACCAGAACATCGCGAAGGCGCTCCGGCACTGCGTAGCCGTTGGGATAGAGGGGAACGCCCGCCTCCTCCATTTCCAGGGCCTTTTGGAGCCGCTCCCGCATGACTACGTTGAGATCATCCATAATACGACACGCCTTTCTCTATCAGCAGGAATATCCATTGGATCGGGTCGCTCAGCCAAACGGGCTGAACGTTAGATTATTTGCCAATTGCAGTCAAGGTTATTCCGCCTAAGCTTTGGGCTTCCCCTTCAGCAATCCCGAAATGCCGAAAGCGATAATCAGCGCGCCGAGGATCAACGGAATCCAATCTCCCTGCTGGTGCAGGCTCCGGATCCCCACCAGCACAAGCCCAATGCCGGCAGCCAGGGAAACCCACTCAAACATACGATTCATATCTCTCCCCGCTCCTCTTTTATCGTTTAGTTAAAACACACAGTTTTTATAGCTTTTTTCAGCGAAAAGCAAAATAAAAATGGTTTTGATCGGCGCGCATGGAGAAGGCTATTGACAATAACCGGGGAAAACGACTATTAGAGGTAAACCAAACGAAGAGAGCGGTCGATCCCGCCTCCTCTCATCCAGTGCGCCTGTAGCTCAGTTGGATAGAGCAACGGACTTCTAATCCGTAGGTCGCAGGTTCGAGTCCTGCCGGGCGCGCCAATAAAATCAAGGTGTTAGCAAGGTTTACAGAAGCCATGGTATTGTCAGATCGGGATTTTGGTACAATATAGGTACAAGATTTTAGCATAAGGGGGCTTGTGGCCATCAGCCCTTCCCGAAACAAAAAAGGCGACAACCCCCGTCAGGATCGCCGCCTTTCACTGGTCAGCTTAAACCTGCACCACGAAAGATCACGCTTCGCTTTCAATCACCACGGGGTACCGCCGCTGCAACTCCGCCATGTCGGCGTCAGGGATCGCTGGGTGATCGACTTCTATGTGCAAGAAGTCCCTGCCCGTCAACATTCTTTGGGTCGTCTCCGTTGCGCGCTCGTCGTTG
>CALFXO010000142.1 GCA_937958025.1 uncultured Syntrophobacteraceae bacterium | reverse complement strand
GGCGTCGTGGTGGTCATGGCGCCGTAGGGCGTCGAGGACGAGCGCTGGATGCCCGTGTTCATGTAGGCTTCGTTGTCGAGGCAGACGTAAAGGAAATTGTGGCCGCGCTCGAGCGCCCCGCTGAGGGACTGGAGGCCGATGTCCGCCGTGGCGCCGTCGCCGCCGTAGGCGAGGAAGACGACGCCATCGTCCTCGATCTTATTCTTGCGGATCATCGCCTTGTAGGCCGATTCCACGCCGCTCACCACCGCCGAGGCGTTCTCGAAGGCCACGTGGAGCCAAGGGACGTTCCATGCGGTCTGTGGATAGGGGGAGGTGACGATCTCCATGCAGCCGGTGGCGCTCACCACGACCACGTTCGTCCCTAGCGCCTTCATGACCTGACGGAGGGCCAGGATTTCCCCGCAGCCCTGGCACGCGCGATGGCCCGGTGTGAGGGGCTCCTCAACCGGCATCTTCGTCATGCGAAACTTCTTCATTTCTTTAGCCTTGCCAGATATAGCCGCCATTTGTGCTCCCTCGCTTGACGGAAATCGGAAAACGGAGGTCGGGTCCCGGAGGGCGAAAGTCGGAAAAAAGAAATCCTGCTTCGCTATTGGAGCGTGAGTCTCTCGGGGTCCGGCGTCGGGTAATCCGATGTTTTCTTAATTCTTTTTCGTTTTGTCCGGAACTATTCCTTTACGCCAACGATTTCATAGCCCATCGGGTCGCCGCGTCCGGCCGATTCCGCGAGTTTGTCCATCATCTCCACGAAGTTGTCTACGGTCACGTCCCGTCCCCCGAGCCCCGCGATATAATTCTTGATGTAGGGGTGAAATTTTCGGTCGTAAAGGGTGGACTTGATCTCCGCGCAGACCGGCCCGCAGACGCCGTTGAGGGTCAGGGCGCGGTCGACGATGGCGATAGCCTTGGCGCCTTTCATTGCCTCATAGATTTCGTCCGAGGGGAAGGGACGCCAGAGCCGCAGGTGCACGAGGCCAACCTTTTTGCCGGATTCGCGCATCGCGTCGATGGCCGTCATGGCCGTTTCGGAGATGCTCCCCATGGTGAAGAGGAGGTTCTCGGCGTCTTCCGTCTTGTAGGTTTCGACGGGCTTGTAGTAACGTCCGAACTGGTCGCCCAATTCCTTCCATGCTTCCACGATGACGTCTTTGGATGCCTTGAGGACTTCGTCATGGACCTTTTTCGCTTCCGTGTAGACGTCCGGCATGCCGACCGGGCCGATGGTGACCGGATGTTTGGGGTCGAGGCGAAGGGCAGGTTTGAAGGGGGGGAGATACCTGGCGACTTCCTCCTTGTCCGGTAATATAATGGGTTCGATAACATGGCTCAGGGTGAAACCGTCCATGTTGATGATGAAGGGGAGCAGCACCCTATGGTCTTCGGCCACGCGGAAGGCGTGGAATATGAGGTCGACCACCTCCTGACCGTTTTCCGCGATTGTCTGAATCCATCCCGTGTCGCGGCTCATCATCATGTCGGCGTGATCGTTCCAGATATTGATGGGAGCGCTCAATGCCCGGTTGGCGACCACCATAACGATGGGAAGGCGAAGGCCTGCCGCGATATAGCAGATTTCCGCCATCAGGGCGTAACCCTGGGAGCTGGTGGATGTGAAAGTGCGGGCTCCAGCGGCGGACGAGCCCACGCAGGTGCTCATGGCGCTGTGCTCCGACTCCACGGGGACGAATTCCGCATCCAGATGGCCGTCTGCGACCAGTTCCGAGAGATGTTCGACGACGTGCGTCTGCGGGGTGATCGGATACGCCGCGATCAGATCCACGTCAGCCATCCCCACGGCCTCGGCGGCGGCGATGGAGACTTCCATTCCTACTCGCTTGCCCATATCAATCGCCCTCCTCAACCATCTTTATTGCCTGGACGGGGCATTCGTTGGCGCAGATCCCGCATCCCTTGCAGTAGTAATAGTTCGGTTCGTAATGACCGGTCTCGACTTTGACGTAGACCATATCCGGGCAGTAAATGTAGCACCTCCCGCAGCGGATGCAGACGTCATAATCCACCACCGGGCGCATGGAGCGCCAGTCGCCCGTCTTGAGAGACTGTGCGCTTCCGGGGGAAAGGATCGCCGTTCCCAAGTCTAACTTTTTCCAGCTGATAATTCCGGTTTCTTTCGCCACGGGTCAACCCTCCACGGTGGTCTCTTCGAAGGCGCGCGCGCACGCTTTCATGTTCTTGTCTGCAATGGGGCCGAAACGGTGTTGGATCGGGCCGCGCAGGGAGTCCATGGCAATGACCCCGGTGGCCTTGACCAACGCTCCGAGCATGGTCGTGTTCGTGATGGGGACGCGCATGGTCTCTATGGCGATCTTGCTGGCGTCCACCAGGGCGAGACGCGCCGTGATGCCAGTTTCCTTGCGGATCTCCTCCAAACTCTTCTTCGTGTTGAGGATGACGATCCCGCCAGGCCTGAGCCCCGCCTCGACGTTCACGATTTGAAGGAGGCTTGGGTCGAGGACCACCACAATGTTGGGCTCGTACACCTTCTCGCGCGTGCGGATAGCCTCGGAGCTCACCCGCACGAAGGCCGTCACCGGTGCGCCGCGGCGCTCCGGGCCGAAGCTCGGGAATGCCTGTGCATACTTGCCTTCGTCTATTGCCGCCAAGGCTGTGAGTTCAGCCGAGGTTACTCCCCCCTGGCCTCCACGGCCATGGAAACGGATTTCAACCATATTCCACCTCTCCACTTTCATCGTTCAGACCAGAACACCCATCCCGAAGCAGCCGGCCACAGCCGGGAAAGAGCTTCCAAGATGATCCTTTTGGAGCTGCATATATTTGAAATAATAATAGATGCTATTCACTACAACAATTTCGGCCAAGCTGGGTCAACGCTCGTCCATTCCTCGCAACGTGAATGCACGGTAAATGACAACCGGCCCCGATCCTCCCTGGGGGAGGATAGCATATGGCGCTCTGTCTCCCCAACTCTCCTTTCGCGTTTTAGAGTATAAGGGAGAGGGCGAATATGAAATATAGGCGGCTTTCTGATTTGTATGTCAGGGATGCAGTATTCTTTTGTAAAGGATTTTCTTACGCGGGGGAGAGCTTGGATAGGATGTGCAACAGGGCGCACAGGGTGGAGGCGGACCAATGGCGTTGACTTCAAGTTCCAGCGATAGGGGGAGGGGCGGTGCTGAGCCGTCCCTACCCCTATCGATGGGTCAACAACATTGGGAGGCGGATAGACGCAGGGTAGGCGACCGCCCTCAGATGAAATGGCGCTCCCGTAAGCACCTCAATGCTGCTGGATTAAGGGATCGGGGGGATTGCACGTTGGGTTTAGCTACTGCTCAACCCGACCTACAAGGTGCGTTAGCGCTTAAATCAACTCCGTTGACGCGCACCTCGGAGGGCCTACGGCACTTCGCCTTCCTCCCAGGAAATTTCGTGGATGCCGGGAAGGTGGGATAGCTCCTCGACGATATGTCCCCATGGAAGGTGCTCGGGACTGTAGATGCGCAGGCGATAATCGACCGATCCCTCCACGACATTCTTGTGGAAGTTGATAAATTTGATCTCGAGGCTGGGATGCGTGGCGAGCACCGCTTTGATTTCGTGCAGCGGCTTATGGCGGCTCAAACATTTCACCGTGAGAAGGGTGTATATATGGTGGGGTAGGATAGGTTTTAAGCGGCGCAGGTTGTAAAGCACAACAAGGCTGGCGCCGGTTGTGAAGATAGCAGGGACAACCTGCCCGGCCCCGACGGAGAGCCCGATGCCCGTCACCAGCCACAGGCTGGCCGCCGTGGTGAGTCCCCTCACCGATCCTCGCCCCTTGATGATCGCGCCCGCGCCGAGGAAGCCCATGCTGGCGATGGCGTAGGATGCAATCCGCCCCGGATCGGTCCGGATGACCGTATCCGCCCCTGAGGAGTGGAAGAGATGCTCCATGTGGAGAGATAGCAGCATCATGAGGCACGCTCCCATCCCTACGAGGACGTTTGTTCGGAAACCTGCCGCCTGTCCGTGGTATTCCCTTTCAAATCCGATGGCGCCCCCGAGAATGGCGGCGAGAACCACCTTTCCGCACTCATAGCCTATTGCGTCCCACTCCAGCATCGGAGCCACTTTCCATCAGCGGAGGGCGAGAGCGGCGCACGACGCCGTTGTCGTCCGCCTCCTGCCCCTCATTTGTTGACTAGCCTATGCATTGCTCCAGATTACAGCGACCGCCCTAGCGGGCTTTTCGCTAAGGCACCTGAATCCATGGCTGAGGTCGGATTCAAAATAGATGCTGTCGCCGGGTTCCAGCACTTCCACGCGATCTATCGTGCGGAACTCGATCTTTCCCTCAATAAGATAGAGGAATTCTTCGCCGTCATGGCTCATGAAGACCATTTCCTCCTGGGGATGCACTGGAAACTCGACCAGGAATGGCTCCATGTGTTTGTTGTTCTTCTTCATTTCCAAAGATTCGTAAATGTAGGAGTCTCCCTCTCCCTTATCCTGATGCGGCCTCCGCTCTATCCGCGCCCTCTCGTGGGGGCGGGTGATGGAAATCTTGTCGCTTCCGCCTTCATCCTGGAAAAAAAATCCGAGTCCTACCTGCAGCGCCCTGGAGAGCTTGAGCAATGTGGCGATGGGCGGCACCACGTGGTCGTTTTCTATCTGCGACAAAAAAGGCTTCGAAAGGCCGGTTTTCTCCGCAAGATCCTGCAACGTGTACTTATACTTCTGCCGCAGTTCCCGAACCTTCGAACCAATTTTGAGCGCTCTGACGGCCAACTCGATATCTGCTTGCTGCGTCGTCATCTTCCCCCTCTCGAATACGATTAAAACTTATTTCTAATCCTTTATACGGCTTTGGGCAAGAGGAGCGCGTCCGTCTCGCCTCAATGACCGGGAATTTGCATGATTCCGGCTGTGCACTCTGCGGCAGCTACAGATCGATCATTCCATGTGAGAATCAGAAATAAACTCTTTTCCCTGTGGGGAGATCCGGAGGAACGGACCAGAACCACTGGAAGCAAAGCTTCCCATGATGGTCTCTTTTGGCGTCTAATGCAACAACTTTGTATTGGTTTCGAGTGAGATCGCCATGCTCCGGTAAGAAATCCATGCATCTATAGTCATTGCGCCCTGTCCAATACGCTTGCCCGGAGGCTCGGCGCCTCCATTGGGCGTCCGTCCCGCTCCGCGACTGTAATCGTCAAATATTATAGCAGGTGTTGCGCATTTGTAAAATAGGTTTGATGTCATAAAAACCAAAAAGCTGGACGGGACGATGACGGAATGGGGCGAATGTGGTAATGTATAAATGAAAAGCATCGGAATCGACCTGCGTTGCTCTACTGTCGCACATCTTTCTTCAATAATGGATCGAGCGCATGCAAAGAGAGGAGAATGGACCATGATGCGTGTTCTGATTCTCGGGGCCGGGGCGCTGGGGAGCCTCGTAGGCGCGAGGCTTTCTCACACGGATGCGGAGACGGTCCTCCTCAGCACAAACGCAGAGCACATGCGGACCATACGAAACGAAGGGCTCCTCGTAGAGGAGCTGGACGGCACGATCAGCCGCCATGCATTGCAATGCTGCGACGCACCGTCGCAGGTTGCCGCTGCGCCTGATCTGACGATCGTGCTCGTCAAGAGCCACGCCACGGAAGCGGCAGTAAAGAGCGTGGAGGGACTCAGAGATCGGAAGAGCACACGTCTGAACTCCAGTCACGAGTGGATATCTCG